>CAIWCQ010000027.1 GCA_903911165.1 uncultured Actinomycetes bacterium
GTAATTCTCGAGGAAATCCCGGATTTCGGCGGGCTTGGGCAGTTCGTCGAGTTTTACCTCGTCCCCGTCGGCCAGTTCCTCTTCGATAATCTCGTTGCACAGGTCGATGCACTCGTCACAGATGTAAACGCCCGGGCCAGCGATGAGCTTTTTGACCTGCTTCTGACTCTTCCCACAGAACGAACATTTCAGCAGGTCACCGCCGTCTCCGATACGCGCCATGGTGGGTGTGCCCTACTTCCTTCGCCGTCGGTATCGCCGGTTTCTCGTGCAGCCTGTCAGCGGTCATTTCGACGCTACCCGTTGGCTCGGCAACGATGCGACCGATAAAGGCGAATAGCGTTGATGGTATTTCGGTGGCCAGTCGTACGTACGGGGAGAACATATCCCCTCAGGCGGCGCAGATCGGTGTGGCGCGCGCCACTGTGCCCTTGGCGTGTCGCGTCCGTTACCCGCCGGGTCAGGACTTCAGCGCGGACAGCTTCCGGTACTCCAGCACCGTGTCGATGATTCCGTAGTCCTTGGCGTCGGCGGCGGTGAGGATCTTGTCGCGGTCGGTGTCCTTGCGAATGACCGCGGCGTCCTTGCCGGTGTGGCGGGCCAGGGTTTCCTCCATCAGTGTGCGCATCCGTTCGATTTCGGCGGCCTGAATCTCCAGGTCGGAGAACTGGCCCTGGATGACCCCGGACAGCGAGGGTTGATGGATGAGAATGCGCGCATTCGGCAGCGCCAGCCGCTTACCCGGGGAACCGGCGGCCAGCAGTATCGCGGCCGCCGAGGCGGCCTGGCCCAGGCATACGGTCTGGATATCGGCGCGCACGTACTGCATGGTGTCGTAGATCGCCATCAGCGAGGTGAACGAGCCACCTGGTGAGTTGATGTACATGGTGATATCGCGGTCGGGATCCAGTGACTCCAGCACCAACAGCTGAGCCATGATGTCGTTGGCCGACGCGTCGTCCACCTGAACGCCGAGGAAGATGATTCGTTCCTCGAAGAGTTTGTTGTACGGGTTGGACTCCTTGACGCCCCAACTTGAGTGCTCGATGAACGAGGGCAGGATGTAGCGCGCCTGGGGGGCCAGCCGCGGGTCAGTGTGATTTGGCCCCATGTGATTAACCATTGGAAGCTCCGTTGAAGTGCGCGCGAGTGATGATGTGGTCGACGAAACCGTATTCGAGGGCCTCGGCGGCGGTGAACCAGCGGTCGCGATCGGAATCGGCCTCGATACGTTCGAGTGGCTGACCGGTGAATTCGGCGTTGAGGCGGAACATCTCCTTTTTGATCACCGCGAACTGTTCGGCCTGTATCGCGATGTCGGTGGCCCCACCGGTGATGCCGCCGAGCGGCTGGTGCATCAGGATGCGGGCGTGCGGGAGGGCGTAGCGCTTGCCCTTGGTTCCGGCCGCGAGCAGGAACTCGCCCATCGACGCGGCCATCCCCATCGCATACGTCGCGACGTCGCAGGGCGCGAGCACCATGGTGTCGTAGATCGCCATCCCGGCACTGATCGAACCGCCCGGGGAGTTGATGTAGAGCGAGATGTCCTTGGTGGGGTCTTCGGCGGCCAGCAGCAGAATCTGGGCGCACAGTCGGTTGGCGATATCGTCGTCGACCTGCGAGCCGAGGAAGATGATGCGCTCGGCGAGCAGGCGCTCATAGACCGAGTCGGACAGGTTCAGCCCTATCGCACCGGAACGCATGTGAGTCACGACCTGATACCTACTTTCCGAACGTTGAGAAATCCGTTATGCCGCGAGGCGCCTTCGACAAGTTCTACCCCGACCCTAGCCAACCCTGCGCCCGCGGACTTCACCGCGCGGCACTCTTTCGCTGTCGGCGTTACTCGTCCGGGTCGGCCGGCTGGTCTTCGGACTGGGCGGGCGGACCGTCGGATGCCGAATCGGGTCCCGCCGGTGGGCCGAAGAACTCGCTGGTGTCGACTACGTTGCCGTCGGTGTCGGTGACGGTGGCCGCCTCCACAACCGCCGCGACGGCCAGTCCGCGGCGAACGTCGGCGAACACCGCGGGCAACTGATTGTTCTGCTGCAGCAGTTGGACGAGCTGCTGGGGTTCGACGCCGTACTGGCGCGACATCAGCACCAGTCGCTCGCTCAGATCGTTCTCGCCCACCTGGATCTCGAGTTCGTCGGAGATCGCGTCCATCAGCAGTTGGGTCTTGACGGCCTTCTCCGCTGCCTCCCGATTTTCAGCGTCAAACTTCTCCCGGGAGCTGCCCTGGGCCTCGAGCGCTTCGGCGAACTTCGCGTCGTCATGGTCGAGCGGGTGGATCGCGTTGTGCAGTGCCGAGTCGACCTGGGCGGCAACGATGGCCTGCGGTAGCGGCACCTCGACGAGTTCGAGCAACGTTTCCAGGGCCTGATCGCGGATCCTCTCAGCCTGATGGATGCGTTTGACGCGGCGGACCTGCTCGGTAAGGTTCTCCCGAAGTTGGGTCACAGTGTCGAATTCACTTGCTAGCTGAGCGAATTCGTCATCCGGTTCGGGAAGTTCCCGCTCCTTGATCGACTTCACCGTCACGGTCACGTCCGCGTCCTGCCCGGCATGCTCGCCGGCGAGCAGTTTGGTGGTGAAGGTTGCCGACTCACCGTCGCGCAGCCCGACGATGGCCTCGTCGAGACCGTCGATCAGCTGGCCGGAACCGATCTCGTGAGAGAGCCCCTCGGTTTTGCCGTCCGGGACGTCCTCGCCGTCGACTGCGGCCGCAAGGTCGATAGAGACGAAGTCACCGGTTTGCGCGGGCCGTTCGACGCTCTTGAGGGTGCCGAACCGGGCGCGCAGGCCGTCGAGTTCCGCCTCCACCTCCGTGTCGCTGATCTCGATCGGCTCAACCGAGATCTTCAGCTCACCGAGGTCGGGCAGGTCGATGTCGGGGCGTACGTCGACTTCGGCGGTGAAAACGAGTTCCTCGCCGTCCTCGATCTTGGTGACCTCGATGTCCGGCTGGCCGAGTGGGCGCAACTCCCCGGTTGCCACCGCCTCGCTGTATCGCGCCGGCAATGCATCGTTGACGACCTGCTCAAGGACCGCGGCGCGGCCGACCCGGGCTTCGAGCAGCTTGGCAGGCGCCTTCCCCGGTCGAAAACCCGGCAGTCGGACCTGCTGGGCGAGCTGTTTGTAGGCCCGGTCGAAATCCGCCTGAAGTTCGGCGAACGGCACCTCCACGTTGATGCGAACCCGGGTGGGGCTCAATTTCTCGACGGTGCTCTTCACGCTGGTACTCCCGTTCTTCGGAATCTTCGGCCGTTCTGAGGCGACTGCGGCGTTGGGCGTGTCGGGGTGACAGGATTTGAACCTGCGGCCTTCCGCTCCCAAAGCGGATGCGCTACCAAGCTGCGCTACACCCCGCGTGCATCTCGCGCCCGAATCCTACGGCCACGGTGGCATCCGATTGGAATCGGAGGGCAGCGCGCCGGTACATTTGGGCTTGCGCAAGCGCGCGGGCGTAGCTCAATGGTAGAGCCCTAGTCTTCCAAACTAGCTACGCGGGTTCGATTCCCGTCGCCCGCTCCGAGTACGCCGGTGGCAGGTTCGGGGTGCGGTCGTGCCTGGTAACGACACGATCGCGGATCGGCCGCGATTCGCTCCAGACCTTCTTTCGGTGGCGGTGCAACGCTAGATTCGGACCCGTTCCCTCGCCCGCCCGGGCTGGATTTTTGCTCCTTGCAGGAGGCGCGTTGAACCGGCCGATTCTCATAGACGGAACCTGCTCGGACCGGTTCGGGTCGGTACGCGCGGCATTCGAGAACAACTTCGCCCGGCACGCTGAGGTCGGTGCCGCAGTGGCGGTGTGGGTCGACGGCGACCTGGTGGTCAATCTCTGGGGCGGCCATGCCGATGCACGTCGGCGTCGCCGGTGGCGGGAAAACACCCTCGCCAGCGTCTACTCCGGCACCAAAGGACTGACCAGCACTGCCGTCCACCTTCTGGCGGACCGCCAGGAGATCGACCTGTATGCACCGGTGGCGCAGTACTGGCCGGAGTTCGGGCAGGCGGGCAAGGGCGACATCACCATCGCCTCGGTGCTGGCACACCGTTCCGGGGTGATCGGCCCACGAGCAAGGATGCATTGGAGCCAGACCGCCGATTGGGACCTGGTCTGCGAACGGCTGGCAGCCGCCGAGCCATGGTGGGAACCCGGAACCGCGCAGGGCTACCACATGGTGAGTTTCGGCTTCATTCTCGGCGAGGTGGTGCGCCGGGCCACCGGCCGCACCATCGGCCAATACCTGCGTACCGAGATCGCCGAGCCGATGGGTATCGACGTGCATATCGGGCTGCCCGCATCCGAACACCAGCGCTGCGCCGACATGATCAACAAGCCCCACATCCGCGACGTTCTGGCCGCCGGCGGGGCACCCGGGTATCCCGGATCCCTCGATGAGCATCCGATGGCCGCGCTGTCGGTGGCGATGGGTTTCGTACCCGACGACGAACTGGGTTGCAACGACGTCAGCCGGTGGCGACGGGCCGAGTTCCCCGGCACCAACGGCCACGTCTCGGCACTAGGACTGGCCACCTTCTACAACGGCCTGGCCCAGGGGAAACTTCTCAGCGCCGGGCACCTGGAATCGGTGCGGCTCTCCCAGGGCG
This sequence comes from uncultured Actinomycetes bacterium, assembly GCA_903911165.1. Classification (GTDB taxonomy): domain Bacteria; phylum Actinomycetota; class Actinomycetes; order Mycobacteriales; family Mycobacteriaceae; genus Mycobacterium. The sequence goes on from CAIWCQ010000027.1 coordinate 4,615, forward strand.
GATTCGACCCCGACGTCGTGCTCGGACCGCGGGTCGCCGACCACGGCTGGGGACTGGGATACATGCTCAATCAGCGCGGGGTGGCCGGACCTAACCTGCGCACGTTCGGCCACGGCGGGTCGGGCGGCTCCTACGGGTTCGTCGATCTCGAGAACCGCATCGGATACGCCTACGTGATGAACTACTTCGACGCCACCAAGTGCAACGCCGATCCGCGCAGTACCGCGCTGAGCGATGAGGTCTATCGCGCGCTCGGTCTGCTCTGAATCAGCTCGGCTCGACACTGCCCACCGTCGCCGCGGATCGGTACTGTGGGCGGCATGAATAATGCGCTGCTGATTCTCATCGCCGTCGTCACCGGAACCGTCGGCCTGGCAATGTGGAGTTCGTCGCGGACGTCCGGCACCCGCACTGCGGCCAGCATCGCCGACGCGAAGGCCGACGCCCGCCGGGTGATCGAGCGACTCGGCGGTCAGGTGCTCAACCTGACCGGCAGCGACCAGGCATCCCAGCAGGCCCTCGCCGATGCATCGGAGCGCTTCACCGCGGCCTCTTCGCAGATCGAGCAGGCGACAACGGCCAAGCAGGCCATGCTCGCCAAGGAGAGCGCCGTGGAGGGCCTCTACTACGTGCGGGCGGCCCGTACCGCGATGGGGATGGACCCGGGTCCGGAGCTGGAGGCTATCGCCGGGCAGAAGGCGGCCGGAACGGTCACCGAGGATCGCCGGGTGCAGTTCGAGGGACGCGAGATCGAGGCCTCCCCCGCACCCTCGCCGCGCACCCCGAACTATTACCCGGGCGGCCGGGTGGCCGGTCGCCCGGTGCCGGCAGGCTGGTATTCCGAACCGTGGTGGAAGCCCGCCCTGGTGGCCGGGGCCTGGGGACTGGGATCGGTGCTGCTGTTCGACGCGATGTTCTCCGGGATGAACGGGGTGGGCTACGGCGCGGCCGGCTTCGAGAACGGCTACGGCACCGGATTCGACCAGGGCTTCGATGCCGGTTACGACCAGGGCCTTGATGCCGGTGCGGGCGACGGCGGCGGAGACTTCGGCGGCGGGGACTTCGGCGGGGGCGACTATGGCGGCGGGGACTTCGGCGGCGGAGGCTTCGGCGGAGGCGACTTCGGCGGGGGCGATTTCGGCGGGGGCGACTTCGGCGGCTTCGGCGACTTCTGAGATCTGCGATGACCCCCGCCCTCGGCGAGCCGGACCTCCGGTTGGTCGATCAGCCGTCAACCTCGGTGACGGCGGTCATCTCGGCACCGCCGGAGGCGATCTGGCCGATCATCACCGACATCGGGTTTTCGGCGAAACACTCGACTGAGTTCCGTGGTGCCGACTGGCTCGACGGCGCGACCGGGCCGTCGGTCGGTGCGCGGTTCGAGGGCCGGAATGCGAATTCGACGATCGGTCAGTGGCAGACGATCTCCACGGTGACCGAGTGCCGTGAGCCCGTCGGGTTCTGCTGGGCCGTGGGTGATCCCGACCAACCACTGGCCGAGTGGGGCTTCCGGGTGACCCCGACCGATCGAGGCTCGGCGGTGCAGCAGTGGCACCGACTCGGCCTCGGCGAGAGCGGCATGACCTGGCTGGTCGGCCGGGAACCCGAGCGCGAACACGAGATCATCGCCGGCCGTTTCGAACGGCAGCGACGCAATATGCGAGCCAACCTCGACGGCATCGCCGCCGCACTAGGCGTGTCGATCGATCACCGCTGATCGACTAGCTCTGGCAGGCAGGACACCAGAACAGGTTGCGGCCCTCCATCTCGGCGGTCCGGATCGCGGTCCCGCAAATCCGGCATGGCTCGCCGGTGCGGCGGTAGACGTAGGTGCGCGGACGTTTCGGGCCGTAGGCCGGTGAGCCGTGATCGTGTTCGGGGCGCACCACGATAATCCGGCCACGCCGAACCCCGACCTTCATCAACTCGACCAGGTCGGTCCAGGCGTCGGCGAACTCGCTCTCGGCGATGTCGCGGCCCAGCCGGTAAGGATCGATACCGTGCCGGAAAAGCAACTCGCTACGGTAGACGTTACCTACCCCGGCCAGTACCTTTTGATCCATCAGCAACGCTCCGATCGCCTTGCGGGACTTAGTGATCCGAGCCCAGGCCGGCGCCGGGTCGGCATCGTTGCGCAACGGGTCGGGACCCAGACGGTCCAGGATCAGCGAGACCTGCGCCTCGTCGATCACCTCGCAGGCGGTGGGCCCGCGAAGGTCGGTTCCGTATTCCGCACCGACCAGACGCATCCGCACCTGCCCCACGGGTTCGCGAAGCGGCGTCCGGGACTCCCGGAAAGTGCCGTACAACCCGAGGTGCACGTGCACGATCGCGCCGCCCTCGTAGTGGTGGAACAGATGCTTGCCCCACGCTGACGCCCGGCGCAGCACACGTCCGTCGACGACGGCGGCATCGGTGAAACGGCCCTGCGGACTTGACACCGCCAACGGGGCACCGGCGAAGCGGCGCTGGTGCAACCGGGCCAGTCGATGCAGGGCGTGGCCCTCGGGCATCCCCGCGACCGTTACCGGGAGGTGCCGGGTACCGGCGGCGGAACGCGGGTGCGCTCGTAGTCGTCGAGGATGTCGATCCTGCGTTGGTGGCGAGGCGCCTGCGACCACGGGGTGGACAGGAAAGCGTCGACAATGGCGAGCATCTCGGCCTCGGTGTGCATGCGACCACCAATGCCGATCACCTGTGCGTTGTTGTGCTCGCGGGCCAGTGTGGCGGTCTCGACGCTCCACCCCAGCGCGCACCGTACGCCTGGCACCTTGTTGGCGGCGATCTGCTCACCATTACCCGAACCGCCGAGCACGATGCCGAGGCTGCCCGGATCGGCGACGGTGCGCTCCGCGGCGGCGATGCAGAACGCCGGGTAGTCATCGTCGGCGTCGTAGGTGAAAGCCCCACAGTCGATCGCCTCGTGGCCGGTCTTCGTCAGGTGGGTGATGATCGCCTGCTTGAATTCGTAACCGGCGTGGTCGGAGCCGAGGTAAACGCGCATGGCCGACACTTTAATCGTATTGGGGTCCCTCGGTGCGGCTGCGCTTGAGTTCGAAGAAGTGCGGGTAGGACGCGAAGGTCACCGACGCGTCCCACAACCGTCCGGCCTCCTCGCCGTGCGGGATCCTGGAGAGCACCGGGCCGAAGAAGGCGACACCGTCGACGTGGATGGTCGGGGTGCCGACATCGGGGCCGACGGCATCCATGCCGGCGTGGTGGCTTTTGCGCAGTGCGTCGTCGTAGGACGCATCGCCGGCCGCGGCCGCCAGTTCGGCTGGCAGGCCGGCCTGCGCGAGCGACCCGGCGATGACCGCCTCGAGATCCTTGTTGCCTTCGTTGTGGATACGGGTGCCCATCGCGGTGTACAGCGGCGAAAGCGCTCCGCTGCCGTGGGACTGTTCGGCCGCGATCGCGACCCGGACCGGGCCCCACGCCTTTGTCATCAACTCCTGATACTGCTCGGGCAGATCCCGGCCCTCGTTGAGCACGGCCAGGCTCATCACCTGAAAGCGCACCTCGATATCGCGGACCTTCTCAACCTCCAGGATCCATCGCGAGGTGATCCAGGCCCAGGGGCAGAGCGGGTCGAACCAGAAATCGGCGCGGGATTTCGCGGGCATGGCTTCTCCTCGGGCGTAGGTCTTCTCCCCAGGATAGGTTGTGATCCGTGCTTCCGAATCTAACCCGCAATGAGGCCATCGAACGCGCGGCACTGGTCACCGTCGAGCGCTACCTGATCGAACTCGAACTGACTGATCGCGACGGCCGACCGGGCGAGAAAACCTTCCGCTCCACCACCACCGTGGAGTTCGAGGCACTGCCGGGCGCCGACACCTACATCGATCTGGCCGCCGACCGGGTCCACAGCGCGGTTCTCAACGGGCACGCCATCGACGTCTCCGGCTACGACGAGTCGACCGGGATCACGCTGACGGGGCTCGCGCCGCACAACGTCCTCGTCGTCTCCGCCGACTGCCGCTACTCACACACCGGAGAGGGCCTGCACCGCTTCGTCGATCCCGTGGACGGACACGTCTACCTGTACTCCCAATTCGAAACCGCCGACGCCAAAAGGATGTTCGCCTGTTTCGACCAGCCCGATATCAAGGCCGCATTCGACATCACCGTGACCGCGCCCGCACACTGGCAGGTGATCTCCAACGGTGCGCCGGTCAGCGTCGCCGAACACGGCGACGCGCGCGTCCATACGTTCGCGACGACAGCTCGATTGAGCACCTACCTGGTGGCGCTGATCGCCGGGCCCTACGCGCGCTGGGACGACGTCTACTCCGACGAACACTGCGAAATTCCGCTCGGCCTGTTCTGCCGGGCCTCGCTGGCTCCCTTCATGGACCACGAGCGGTTGTTTACCGAGACCAAGCAGGGCTTCGACTTTTACCACACCAACTTCGCAGTGCCCTACCCCTTCGGCAAGTACGACCAGTTGTTCGTCCCCGAGTTCAACGCCGGGGCAATGGAGAACGCCGGGGCGGTGACCTTCCTGGAGGACTATGTGTTCCGCAGCAAGGTCACCCGGGCCTCGTACGAGCGGCGTGCCGAGACGGTGCTGCACGAGATGGCGCACATGTGGTTCGGTGACCTGGTCACCATGCGATGGTGGGATGACCTGTGGCTCAACGAGTCATTCGCTACCTTCGCCGCAGTGCTCTGCCAGGCCGATGCCACCGAGTACAGCGAGGCGTGGACGACGTTCGCGAACGTGGAGAAGTCCTGGGCCTACCGACAGGACCAGTTGCCGTCCACCCACCCGATAGCGGCAGACATTCCGGATCTTCATGCCGTCGAGGTGAACTTCGATGGCATCACCTACGCCAAGGGCGCCAGTGTCCTCAAGCAACTCGTGGCCTACGTCGGCCTGGAACCCTTCCTGGCTGGGCTGCGGGCTTATTTCGCCGCGCACGCGTTCGGCAACGCCACCTTCGACGACCTGCTCGGCGCGCTGGAGCGAGCATCCGGCCGCGACCTGTCGGACTGGGGGCGGCAGTGGCTCAAAACCACCGGACTGAATACGCTTCGGGCCGACTTCGACGTCGATGCCGACGGTAAATTCACCCGTTTCGCCATCACCCAGGGCGGGGCCGCGCCCGGCGCCGGCGAGACCCGGGTGCATCGGCTCGCGGTCGGCATCTACGACGACGAGGGAGCCGCTGGGCCGGCGACATCAGATAGTGGTTCCGGCAAGCTGGTCCGGGTACACCGTGAAGAATTCGACGTGGTCGGCCCGGTCACCGAAGTGCCTGCGCTACAGGGTGTTCCGCGCGGCAAGCTGGTTCTGGTCAACGATGACGACCTGACCTACTGCTCAATGCGGCTCGACCCGGATTCGCTTCGGGTCGCTACCGACCGCATCACCGACATCGCTGAACCCCTCCCCCGCACGCTGGTGTGGTCGGCGGCCTGGGAGATGACCCGCGACGCGGAACTGAAGGCCCGGGACTTCGTCACCCTGGTGATGCGCGGCGTGGGGGCAGAGACCGAGGTGGGTGTGGCACAGCGACTGCTCATGCAGGCCCAGAGCGCACTGAACTCCTATGCCGAGCCGCATTGGGCCCTCACCCGGGGCTGGCCGGCGTTCGCCGACCGGTTACTGGAGTTGGCCCGCGCGGCCGAACCAGGATCGGACCATCAATTGGCGTACACCAACGCGCTGTGTTCGTCGGTGCTCTCGGCGCACCATCTGGTGTTGCTCGCCGACCTCCTGGATCGCGATCCGGCCGAATGCGGTCTGGCCGGACTCGACATCGACACCGACCTACGGTGGCGGATCGTCACAGCGCTAGCCGCCGGCGGACACATCGATGCCGATGGTCCGCAGACGCCGTTCATCGACGCCGAGGCGATACGCGACCCCACCGCGGCCGGCAAGCGCCATGCCGCCACGGCGGCGGCGGCCCGGCCGCAGGCCGAGGTCAAGCGGCGGGCCTGGCGGGAGGTGCTCGAGGACGACACCCTGCCCAATGCCACCGCGAGGGCCATCATCACTGGCTGGGCCCAGCCCGGCCAGGGTGAATTTTTGAAGCCCTTCACTGAGCAGTACTTCCATGCCATCGGCGGCCTGTGGGAACGACGCTCCAGCGAGGTGGCGCAGACCGCGGTGGTCGGCCTGTATCCGTCGTGGGATGTCAGTCCGGCCGGGTTGGCCGCCGCGGAGAGGTTCCTTGGTGGCGAACTGCCCCCGGCACTGCGCAGGCTGGTCCTCGAGGGCCGGGCCGGCGTCGAACGTGCGGTGCGGGCACGAGCGTTCGATGGCGGCGACTAAGCCCGGGCGATCCCGGCCGCCGTCACCCGCACGGCACTGACCAGTCCCCCGATCAGGTCGCCCTCCCGCAACGCCGCCGCCGCCGTCACCACGCCTCGCGGCGCGGACGACTCAACCCCGCGTCCTCGGACGTCACGGCCGTACACCACCTCGATCGCACGTTGATCCGGGGACACCGCCAGCAGGACGGCATTGTCGGCGGTCGGCACGAATCCGAGGATGTCACGCGCGCGGGCGGCGGTATCGGCGCCCAGATCCCCGATGTAGACCGCGAATCGCGCGCGGGAACGCCGGGTGGCGTCGGTCAGTGCCGTGTCGAGTGCGATGAGTTGCCGATCCGGAAACGGGTACTGCACCGCGGGCCGAGCCGGGTCACGAACACCCGAGATACGCCCACCGGCGGTGACCACCCAACCCGGCGGAAGATCACCAGCGACCACTTACCCCACCGCCCACGTTGACTCCAGCCGGATGCCCGCCGGGCACCACCTCATCGGTCGCGGCCCACAGGATCGGCGCGTGCGTCCACGGCTGGGGTATCGAATAGGGTCGGCGTCCGAGCAGCGCCCGAACACGTTGAGCCAGGGTTCCAAATCTCACGCCGCTTACCGTAGTGCAGGCGTCAGCCGGCACCGTTGTCACCGTGCAGGCGCCAGCCGGCACCCTTGTCACCGTGCAGGCGCCAGCCGGCACCCTTGTCACCGTGCAGGCGCCAGCCGGCACCGTTGTCACCGTGCA
>CAIWCQ010000028.1 GCA_903911165.1 uncultured Actinomycetes bacterium
ACGCCGCCGAATTGAGGCTCGACTTCGCGTTGCGCGCCGCAGGTTTCGGACCGTCCCCCTTCAGCAGCGTCGGCTACAAGGCGATTCTCGGGACCAACACCGACCCGCAGATGCCCGGCGGGGGTCTGCTCGGGCTCGGGTTCTTGCCTCCGCTGCCATTCGGGCTGGGCCAGAACGGACTGCTCTCCTTCACCGGCCTCGGATCCGCCTACCGCGACGCCCCGTTCTGGGGCGAAAACTCCCACCTGCGCACCTTCGGCGGCGAGTCGGACGGCAATGGCAACTACATCTTCACCGCCTCGGTGAGCGAGGAGAACCTCGACGCTACCGGCAGCGGCCTGCTGCCGACCCACGGCTTTGAGTCCTACAACACGGCCCGGACCGCACTGCTCGACGGGATGCTGCAGCGGCCGTGGTTGCCCTCGTGGGCGCTCGTTTACCTGCCGACCGGTGCGTCGAACCTGGGGACGATCGCCATGAACAACGCGATTTCGCCCGCCGATCCGACGTACACCACCGGCGACGCCGACGGTCTAGCCCAAGTGATCGCCGTCGGCTCGATGTTCGGCAACAGCCCGGCGCGGTCTACGGGCGCGGCGCGGACGCACAGGTCATTCGGGGCGGTCATCGCCGGGTGATTCCGGCTAGCCCGAACACGCCTGCGCTTCGCCGCATCCACCACGTAGCGATCATCTGCTCGGACTACGCGCGGTCGAAGACCTTCTACACACAGGTGCTGGGATTGTCGGTGATAGCCGAGAATTACCGCCCAGAACGCGCATCCTGGAAATTGGATCTTGCTCTGCCCGGTGGCGAACGAATCGAACTGTTCTCTTTTCCGGTCGTGCCGGCTCGTCCGAGTCAACCGGAAGCCGGTGGCCTGCGACATCTGGCCTTCGCGGTCGATGATGTCGGGGCCTGGTCGGATCACCTTCGGTCACACGGTATCGCGGTCGAACCCATCAGGGTCGACGAGTACACCGGTTGCAGATACACGTTTTTCGCTGACCCGGACGGTCTCCCGTTGGAGATCTACGAAACGTCGGCACCGCCGGGGCCCGACTCGGCTGGGCCCGACTGAATTGGGCCCGACTCGGCTGGGCCAGACTCGGCTGGCCCCGACTCAGCCTTGCGTGGTGTGGCTACCGCCCGTTGACGCGGGCTGGGCGCCGACCGAACGGCAACGCCGGCAGCGGGGAGGGCGACCGGCGGACGGACGGCCTGTCGCGCCCGAGGCCTGACCGGGACATCCGGTTGATCCGCCACATCTCCAGCCGCAGCAGTCTGCGCCACCGCCGGGGCCGACCGGCCGACAACGTCGGGCACAGTCGGCGCGGCGTCGGACTCTGCCTGCCGGACCGGCGAGGCCGTCACTGCCTCGCGGACATCAACCGACAGAGCGGGCGCTGCGACGCGGGCCGCGGCGAGACCCGGTGCGGCCGACACGCTGGCCGCCGGCGGAATCAACCCGCCCGTCAACGCCGAGATGGCATTTCGAATCGAGTCGAGCACCGACTGAACGTTGTTGCCGATGACGGACTGGACCGCGGCCAGGAAGGTCACCGGCAGCGCGCCGACCAAGCCGTTGATCTGTGCGGTCAGATAGGCCTGAAGGTTTTGGCCCGCCTCGGCGATGGCCTGACCGATGGAGGTGATCGGTGCGACCAGGCCGGTACTGAGGGTTTCCAACGCGGTTGGTACGTCCCCGGTGCCCAGCGACTGGACAGCGCTGAGCACGACCGTGGGGATGCCGCCCAGGGCCGTGCCGAACCTGACCGGGATCGAGTTGGGGCCGATCACCAGGTCGGAGATCGCGGTGCTGACGTAGCCCAGCAGACTGGAGACGGCGGAGGTGACCAGAGGTGTGGCCTGGCTGATGAACTCAGTGGCGATCGCATTGACAAAATCGGCGGGAAGCAGTCCGGAGATATCGGGGATGACGCCACCGAGGCCGAGGGTCTGCAGCAGTCCGACGAGATCGCTGTAGGAGACCGTGAGTGCGGTCAGCGTGAACTCCGCGACCACGGGCGGCGGAACCGCCACGGCATGGGCGCCGACCGATCCGACCGGCGCCAGTACGGTCGCCCCGACGACCGTCGCGGCAGCCAGTCCTGCGGTCAGTTTCGACCGAACCGAGATCTGCACGTGTACTCCCCTCGACCGAAGACCGTTGCGGTCTGAACCTGAGAATAGCCTGAGCGGGCAAAAAACGCGAGGTAACGCCTGCCTGCCCGGGGCCCGGCACACGCCGCCGCCGGCCCAGCACGGGGCGGCCGCCGGACCAGCCACCTAGGCGGTGGCGTTACCGGCTTTCCATTGCTCCCAGGGAATGTTCCAGTCCCCGAGGCCCTCGGTACCGGACAGCACAGAACCCACGGTGCCGCGCACCTCAATCACGTCGCCCCGCTTGGAGTTGTTGTAGAACCACTGGGCGTTCGCCGGGCTGACGTTAAGACACCCGTGGCTGACGTTCGCGCTGCCCTGGGAACCAACCGACCATGGTGCCGAATGGACGTAAACGCCGCTGTAGGACATCTGGGTGGCCCAGTCCACCTCAAGCCGGTATCCATTGGGGGAATTGGATGGAACTCCGTAGGTGGCGGAATCCATGATCAGGTTCCGGTACCGGTCGCCGATGGTGTAGACGCCGTTGGGTGTCGGGGTGGTGTTCTTTCCCATTGAGATCGGCATGGTGTTGACGATCTCGCCATTGCGCCTGATGGTCAGCGTCTTGGTGCTGTCATCGGCGGTGCCGACCAGCGAGTCGCCGATGCTGAAACTTGCAGAGCGATTGCGCTGGCCGAACAACCCGTCGCCCAGGTCGGCACCGAAAGTGTTGACGGCGACATCGACCGTGGTCCCCGGCACCCAGAAATCCCTTGGGCGCCAACGCACCTCGCGATTGCTCAACCAGTAGAACGCGCCGACCACCGGCGGGTCCGTGGTGACCACGATGGCTTTCTCGGCCGCGACGCGGTCCGGGATGTTCTCGTCGAAGCGCACCGCGATGGCCTGCCCCACCCCGACCACCTCGCCGTCATTGGGCATCAGGTAGGGCATGGTGAGATTGGCCGGCGAGTGCGATTCGAAGGTGATCGTTCGGGTGCTTGACCCGCCGAGTCCCAGGGACTTCGCCGTGATGGTGTACTCGTTGTTGTAGTCCAGTGGTTCGGTCGCTGACCAGCCAAGTCCATCCGGCGTCAAGTCGCCAGGCACCGATTCGCCCACATCGTTGACCATGGTCACCGAACCCAGAACGCCGCCCTGGACCGAAACGGTGATCGGCTGATCGACCAGAACCCCGACCGACCCGTCGGACACCGTCGCAGTCAGCTCCGGTACCAGTAGGTCGCTGTACGGGGTGCCCTTGTCCGTGAGCACCGTAGGCGCTGACGAACCCTGCGCTCCGCAGGCGCTCACCCCGAGCATCGCGGTCGCCACCATCAGCGACACCACCAATAGCGACCGCGACCGGCGTGCCGGTTCCAGTGGTCGCATGCGGGCTCCTCCATCGAAATCTGCGTGTCGGCCAATTCTAAGTGCACCCGAAGTCCACCGCGACTTCCCAGCTCAGGGTACGTGGACATGGGATTTCCCCACACCGGTGCCCGGCTGTTATTGTCTCCCGATTGCGCCGTTAGCTCAGTTGGTAGAGCAGCTGACTCTTAATCAGCGGGTCCGGGGTTCGAAACCCTGACGGCGCACCAGCGAGAAATTCTTCGGGCATCACAGGATTCTGCGATCCCGAACCGGCGTCGTTGCTACCGTGAGCCTGACGACGAAGCCGACCGCAGCGAGGCGCCCATGACCACCCACAAGTCGTACACGCGCGTGACATCGGTGGCAATGTGTGCCGCGGCTCTGCTGGCCATCGTGCTCAATCTGACGCTTGGGGACTGGGTCGCGTCGCTGCACCTGGCGATCGTGATCGTCTTCACCATCATGACCCTCATGTTGGCCACGCACGCGCTACTCACCGCTATCGCTCGTCGGCGCCGCCGCGGTGACCCCCCGGGGCACCAAAGCGAATATGGTCTTGCCGCGTAACCACGCCGCCGGCAGCGGCCGACAGGGTTATCAAGGGCCACTTTTGTAACGGGCGTATCACGGGCACCGATATCGATATCATCATGCCTGGTAAACGTCGTCTTGCTTTTCCGGTATTCACCGCTGCCGCGGTGATCCCGGTCGCCATTCTGGTCGCCGCCGGCGCCAACGGAGCGCTCCTGACCTCCCAAGAACGCGGGGCCTCGCAAGAAGCCATGAGCGCACCGATGATCGTGGTTGCCCCGGCGCCGAAGGCACTCCCCGTCGGGATCGGACTGGAACAAGGGTTGCAGGTCAAGACGATCCTCGCCGGCCGAGCCATTAGTGCGGCGTTTCCCGAGGTCCAGCACATCGGCGGTTTCCGGGCGGACAGCCTGCACTGGCATCCGGAAGGCCTTGCCATCGACGTGGCCATCCCCGACTACGACACCTCGGCGGGCCGCAGCCTTGGCGACCGGATCGTTGCTTA
>CAIWCQ010000029.1 GCA_903911165.1 uncultured Actinomycetes bacterium
CGCTGCTGTCCTCGCTGACGCATCCGATCCGTTAGGCATGTCCTCGATGTTCCGCAGCTTCATTGCGGGCCAGCTCGCCACCATGCGCGAACTCACTTTGTTCAGTGCCCCGAATATCAACTCCTACAAACGATTTGCTGCAGGAAGTTTTGCGCCGACCGCGATCGCGTGGGGCGTGGATAACCGGACGTGTGCGCTGCGGGTCGTCGGCGCAGGCCATTCAATGAGAGTGGAGTCTCGGATACCTGGCGGAGATGTTAACCAGTACCTAGCAGTGGCCGCGCTGATCGCCGGCGGATTACACGGCATCGACTCGGGTCTGGAGCTTCCCGAGCCGTGTGCGGGCAACGCCTACGCCGGTGGCGCGCAGCGGTTGCCGACCACGCTGGCTGAGGCGGCCGGGTTGTTCGAACACTCGGTGGTGGCGCGCGAGGCGTTCGGCGACGAGGTGGTGGAGCACTACCTCAACAACGCGCGGGTCGAACTCGCCGCGTTCAATTCGGCGGTCACAGACTGGGAGCGGGTGCGTGGCTTTGAACGCTTCTGACGCGGCGGGCAGCCTTGCGGTCATTGGGCTGACCACCTATCTGCAACAGGCGCAGACCGGAGCGTGGGATGTTCCAGCCGCTTTTCTGCACAAGACCTACCTGGATGCGGTCACCGGGGCCGGCGGGATCGCCACCCTGCTCCCACCGCAACCCGTCGACGCCGAGATCGCCGCGCGGGTGCTTGACCGTCTCGACGGGCTGATCCTCACCGGCGGCCGTGACGTCGATCCCGCCGCCTACAACGATGAGCCGCACCCGGCCACCGATGAGCCCGCCGGTGACCGCGACGCCTGGGAGTTCGCCCTTCTCGGTGCTGCGTTGCGGCGCGGCATGCCGGTGCTGGGCATTTGCCGCGGGGCCCAGGTGCTCAATGTGGCCATGGGGGGCAGCCTGCACCAACATCTGCCGGACCTGCTTGGCCACGCTGATCACCAGCGGGGCAATGCGGTGTTCGCCACCTCCACGGTGCGGACCGTGGCGGGCAGCCGGCTGGGACGTTTGATTGGCGCGAGCGCGACGGTGCAGTGCTACCACCACCAGGGAATCGACCGGATCGGCGAGGGGCTGATCGCCAGCGCTCGCGATACCCACGGCCTCGTCGAGGCTGTCGAGTCGGCCGGGGATGATTTCGTCGTCGCCGTGCAGTGGCATCCGGAGGAAGCTCCGGAGGATCTTCGGCTGTTCACCGGGCTCGTCGAGGCTGCCCGGAACTTTTCGGCAGCCCGGACCCTTTCGAAAGGAGGTTTAAGCGCGTGACCGCCACGGAATTGATCAACCCGGCCACCGAGCAGGTGCTGCGCACCGTCGAGCTAACGGATGTGTCCGGTGTCGACGACGCCGTGGCTCGGGCGAAGGTCGCCCAAAAAGCCTGGGCCGCAAGCGCACCGGCTGAACGTGCGGCGGTGTTGCGTTCCTTCGCCGCCGCCGTCGATGCCCATGTGGGTGAACTGGCAGCCCTTGAAGTCGCCAACTCAGGGCACCCCATCGGCGCGGCCGAATGGGAAGCCGGGCATGTCCGCGACGTATTGCAGTTTTACGCGGGCGCACCGGAACGGTTGTCGGGCAGGCAGATTCCCGTCGCCGGCGGACTTGACGTCACATTCAATGAGCCGATGGGCATCATCGGAGTTATCACCCCGTGGAACTTCCCCATGCCCATCGCGTCGTGGGGGTTCGCGCCGGCACTGGCCGCCGGCAACGCCGTGGTTCTCAAACCTGCCGAGTGGACTCCGCTGACTTCCATCCGTCTCGGCGAACTGGCGGTGGAAGCAGGCCTGCCACCGGATCTGTTTCAGGTGCTGCCCGGCAGGGGAGCGGTGGTGGGCCAGCGCCTGATCACTCATCCGGATGTTCGCAAGCTGGTCTTCACCGGCTCCACCGAGGTCGGCGTGCGCGTCATGGCAGGAGCCGCGCAGCAGGTCAAGCGAGTGACCCTGGAACTGGGTGGAAAGAGCGCGAACATCATCTTCGATGATTGTGATCTGGAACGTGCGGCGGCCACTGCACCCAACGGCGTGTTCGACAATGCCGGCCAGGACTGCTGTGCCCGTAGCCGGATCCTGGTTCAGCGCAACGTTTTCGATCGCTTCATGGAGTTGCTCGAACCGGCGGTCAAGGCCGTGATCGTCGGCGACCCCAGCGCCCGCGACACCGACATGGGACCGCTGGTGTCCCGCAAGCATTTCGAGTCGGTAGCCGGGTACGTTCCCGATGACGCACCCGTCGCCTTCCGGGGATCGACGCCGAGTGGACCCGGTTACTGGTTCCCGCCCACGGTCCTGACCCCGGAACGCGACGACCGCACGGTCACCGAGGAGATCTTCGGCCCGGTTGTCGTCGTCCTGCCATTCGAAGATGAAGCCGACGCCATCGCCTTGGCGAATGACACCGTTTACGGGCTGTCGGGGTCGATCTGGACCGATAATCTGTCGCGGGCGTTGCGGGTCTCGCGTGCCGTTGAAGCGGGTAATCTCAGCGTGAATTCGCACTCCTCGGTGCGCTACAACACCCCGTTCGGCGGGTTCAAACAGTCCGGTTTGGGCCGTGAACTCGGACCGGATGCACCATTGCATTTCACCGAGACCAAGAACGTTTTCTTCGCCGTAGAGGAGGCACCGTGAAGCCTGTCGATCTCACCGCACGGCTGGCCGGGAAGGTGGCCGTGATCACCGGCGCGGCAAGCGGAATCGGACTGGCGGCCGCCCGGCGAATGAGTGCCGAAGGTGCCACCATCGTGGTCGGCGATATCGACTCCGCCAGCGGCGGAGCGGTCGCCGAGGAGCTCGGCGGGCTGTTCGTCGCGGTCGACGTCGCCGACGAAGCCGCGGTGGACAACCTGTTCGACACCGCGGCGGCCACCTACGGCGCGGTAAACATCGCGTTCAACAACGCC
>CAIWCQ010000030.1 GCA_903911165.1 uncultured Actinomycetes bacterium
CCTCGGCACCGACATCGGCATGAGTGGGTTTGACCGCCTTGACGTCCTTATGGCCGGAACGGTCCTTGTAGTTCAACAGCAGATCGAGCGCCTCGATCATCGACGACTTGCCGATCTCGTTGGCGCCGCACACCACGACCACACCTCGATCGGGGAAGGCAATCTCGCGTTCGTCGATGCCGCGGAAGTTGCTGAGCCGCAACCGATGCAGAATCATGCCGCGCCTTCCGCGCTCAGCCGCAGCAGCAGCGCGAGCGCACCCCGGGCCTCCTCGGCGTCGTCACCGGCCGCAGATGCCGAGGCAACGAGTTCGGCGACCGCGTCCGCGGCGAAGCCGCCGATACCCAGGTTCTCGAACTCGCCGTCGGCCGGCATGACGGCGAGGTTGGTGTGGCGCTCCCAGGTCTGCAGACAGGCGAAGAGTTGCGCGTAGCGGTCCAGACACGCGTCCAGGGCTGCTCGGTCGGTGACAGTCAGGGTGCCGGTGAGTGCGAGTTGCACCACCGTGCGCTCCTTATCCTGGAGTTCATCGAGGTTGACGGCGAGGTCGGCGATGTCACGGTCGTTGTCGACCTGGCGACTCAGCGTCAGGAAACGCCACCGGCCAACCCGTCGCGAATCGACGGTGATCGGGTGCGCCGCGTCGTCGAGGTCGACGTCGACGATCAACACGTGCCCGGGATCGGCTTCGACGTGATCGAAGTTGGTCACCTCCGGCGAACCGGAGTACCACACCGCACCGCTATCGCCGACCGCGGTGCGGGAGTGCTTGTCCCCCAGTGCCACATAGTGCACCGCGCCACGATCCAGTGCGGCCGTCACACCCGCCATCCGGATCAGGGCCGGGTCGTCTGGGTTCGGCGCGAGAACATCTACCGCGCCATGGGCGACCAGGATCCGCGCCGTGCCGTCGGCCGCTAGGTCGTCGAGGACGGCCGCGGTCAGATCCGCGGTGGGCCGTTTGGAGCGCCACGGGGCGGCGACGATCTGCACCCCCGGTGCGACATCCCACACACCGGCGCGGTCGAGGACGGTGACGTTGTCCGGACATTGCGCAACGAATTCGGCGCCGATGTACACCGAGGCGGCGTCCAGCGGATCGTGATTACCGGGCAGCAGGTAGACGGGAACACCGATCCCGCGCATTGCCTCCAGCGACTTGCCGACCACCTCCGGAGAGAGTTGGTTGTGCTCGAAGACGTCGCCGGCCACGACCACGAACTGCGCCCCGGTCTCGGCGACCACGCCGGCCAGTGCGGCCACGGCGTCGCGGCGGGCAGCGGCGTACCGCGGCTGGGCCTCCCCCTCAAGGAAATGCCGTGTCATGCCGAGTTGCCAGTCGGCCGTGTGGATAAAGCGCACGTCGCCTCCTTTCGGTGTTCGGGCAGCAGCTGGTGCAAGACGGACAGTTGGTAGCGCAGGACCTTCAGTTGGCGCGAGTGTATGACCGGGGTACGACAAGTCCCGGGATCCGGCCCGGCGCGTGCCCTAACCTGGTACGGATGAGAACCCTGGTGCTGATGCGACACGCCAAATCCGACTACCCCGACGGTGTGACCGACCACGACCGACCATTAGCCGCGCGCGGTGATCGCGAGGCCGGGCTTGCTGGCGACTGGCTGCGGGAAACCGCACCGACGATCGACGCGGTGCTGTGCTCGACGGCGACCCGGACCCGCCAGACGCTGGAGCGCACCGGGATCGTCGCCCCGGCGAGCTACCTTAAGCGGCTCTACGGGGCCTCCCCGGCAGCGATGATCGGCGAGATCAATCAGGTCGACGCGGCGGTGAACACGCTGCTGGTCGTCGGCCATGAACCCACGGTGAGCCAGGTGTCACTGAGCCTGGCGACCTACCCCGGAAGCGACCCCGAGGCGATCCAACGGATCGAGACGAAATATCCGACATCCGGTATCGCCGTGCTGCGGGTGCCTGGGACCTGGTCGGCACTGACCACTGACGGCGCCGAACTGGTGACGTTCCACGTACCGCGCTGAGGGCCCTCCGATCAGGAATTAGTCGCCGATCAGGAATTAGTGGCCAATCAGGAATTAGTGGCCAATCAGGAATTAGTCGCCAATCAGGAATTAGTCGCCAGCGTCAACTCCATCAGTGTGATGGCCTGAGCGCACGCGTCGATACCGGGCGCCTGCGGGTTGATCCACCAGCCGACCACTCCGACTGCGTCACTGGCGACGCCGCAGCCACCGTTCGGATCGTTGGTCCGCATGACGATCGAGGCGACGCCGGCCACCGAGCGGCTCTCCACCTGGTAGTTGAGGAACTCGGCGACCTTACGTTCGTTGTCGAGGCTGCCCTGCTCGAACCACATCCGGGTGATGTCGATCAGGCCGGCCGGGTTAGCCGCCTGCCAGCGGCAGACCGCACCGACGAAGGTGCTCTGGATATCCAGTGGATCGGCGCCCACCGTCTTGGCGATGACATCGGATGTCAGCACGTCACATTCCTTGAGCAGATTCGGGTACTCCTTGGCGGACTTGTCGTTGCGCGAGGTGCTGCCCGATCCCGCCTTCATCGCCTCCCCGCCGACCGTCTGCGCGCATCCGGCCAGGGTGGCCAGAATGGCCAGCACCGCCAGCCCACCGCCGACCCGGCGCCGCCCGACGGGGCTCATTTGGCGTTCACGATCGACTGCCTGGTCAACTCGACGGCTACGTCACACGCCGGCGGATAGGGCTTCTCGGCGAAGCTCACCGACCACTCGATGAAGTCATCATCGAATTGGATCCCGATCTCGCACAGGTTCTCGCCGAGCATCGGATCGGTGCCCACCGCGATGAATCCGCTGCGGCCCTCGATGGTGATGTCTTCGACACTGGTGCGGGAGAGTTCCTCGGTCTTGCGCTCCCGGCCGATGGGGCTGCCGCGGAACCAGGTGACGGAGAAGTGCGGCCCGACGATGCCGCCGGCAACCAGCCACTGGCATCCGACCGAGTTGACCGCGGTCTTGACCAGGCCACTGACCCGAGTCTGCTCGGCCATCGTCTCATCGCTGATGCCGCCGCATTCAGCGAACATCGGCCCGTGCTTCCCCTCCTTGCCGGAGCCGGGCGCGTCCTGCGGTTGCTGGCTTGACTGCGACTGGCCGGAATCCGAACTCGCGCACCCGCCGAGGGCGGCGATCACCCCCGCTGCAGCGACGGCGAGAGCCGCGATTCCGCGCGTCGCGGTCATGGGAACCTGCTGTTTCTCACAGCATGCACTGTAGCGGCAGCCGCGCGACGAACGCCCGACATACCGGCTGAACTGCGGTTTGCCCATCGGGTGGGTGTGGGACAGTAGCGACATGCTGCTGGCACTGGTGCGCCGCTATCTGCGGCCATACCGGTGGCCGGTGGTGGCGGTGATGGTCCTGCAGACCCTCAGTTCGCTGGCCTCGCTCTACCTGCCGACCATCAACGCGGCCATCATCGATGACGGCGTCGCGGCGGGCGACACAGCATTGATCTTCCGGCTTGGCCTGGTGATGC
>CAIWCQ010000031.1 GCA_903911165.1 uncultured Actinomycetes bacterium
AAGTCGTGCACGTCGACGCCGAACGCTTCGCTCACCATGACGGGAGGGCCCTCGAGGATCGCCCAGCGATCGTCGGTGCGCCAGCGCACCGTCAGGCCGTGGACTCCGGCCCAGTCGATCAGCCGATCGGGCCTGGTGCCGGCCCGCAGTGCCGCGGTCAGCTGTACCCGCCCTCCGCGGGCCGGACCGAGATCGGTCGACGCGTTCAGTAGTTTGGCGTATGGCCCGCCGATGCGGCCGAGTGCGGTCGTGTTCGCGCGTTCGTGGTCATGCGCCAGCAAAAAGGAAGCGACGGTGACCGCGATGAGAAGCATCGCGATCACCGTCCGCCGCAACGACCCGAGCGTCATATGTTGCGGCACTTCTCAGTTCAACGCCGAAACCGTCAGCCGCCCGTGATGACGTTGCCCGGCAAACCCGTGGGTGCCGGCCGAGCCTTGACCGTCGGCGAGAAGGAGTTGGCCCCGCCGGGGCCTACGGCCTTTTCGGTGGGCGCCGGTGCGTTCGACGGCGTGGCCGGGGCGCTGGACTCCGGCGACTTCGTGGTCTCGGCCGGCTTCTCCTTCTCGGTTGCGCACGCCGACAGCGCGCCCATACCGACGATGGCGACCGCTCCGGTGGCGAGTGCGAACCGTCTGGCCAAACGTGTTGACATCATTGTTTTCTCCCCTAATCCCTATGCCCGACGATTCGGGCTCCTGATAAGTCAACTATACGTCGGGGCCTGTTGTTCCGCCCTGCCGCACCGGCGGGGACTGCCTACGCAACCGGCGCGATTGGCGCGATGACGCCCGCGCCGCCACGCCACAGGCCGGGCAGAACGCCATGTCCGGAACCACCCGATCGCAGTGCGCGCACAGCACCGGATCACCACGGAACGGCTCGGGTTCCTCGTGCAGCAAAGCCAATTGCACACAGATCCGAACTACAACCAGCGTAGAAGCCGTCATCAGCAGGTGCAGAGCAAGTTGTGGCCACTTCGCCAACCGAACGGCATCTATCGCCCAGAGTGCGGTGTAGACCGCCGCGACGAGACCGCTGAGAACCACAAGGCCCGCTCGTACTATTCCGGGGTGTTCGCCGGCCCGTTTCCCGGGCCGGAACCACAGCAGGATGCCGACTAGTCCACCGGTGGCCGCGGCCGTCAGTGGAGCAGCGACGCCGTAGAGCATGGACTCCACGAGCAACCGCATCGGACGCACATTGTCGATCAACCCCGAAACGAACTGAGGCGCGAGGCGGGTAGTGGTCGCTGCCCCGGTGAACGCGAGGGCGCCCAACGCCCCGATCACGAATCCATCCAAGGATTCCCTCGACGACTGTTGGCTGCGGGCGCTGAGCAGACGGACCACGCAGGCAGGCAGCACCATCAGCACCGCCCCGCCCAACGAGACGATCAGACCCACGCCCAGTAGATTTTCGAGCACGAATCCGGCGGAAATCGGAATGTTGTAGGACCGGGCAAGCACACCGCCGGTGATGACCACCCAGGTGACACCAAGCCCGGCACCCAGCGCTGTCGCGGTCACCAGGACGTGTCCCGGCACATCCCGCATCAAGCCCGACTGCCAGAGATAGAGGACGAACAGCAGCGGAACACCCAGCGCCGCGATAACGACCAGCGGTCCAACAATCCGCAGTAGCGCACAGCCAACCAAGCCGATCAGCAACAGCACCATCCCGATCCGGAATGGAGTGCGGGAGGCCTTAGGCAGATGCGGAAACACCGAACTCATGATCGTCGGTATGGCGACATGTTCACCGGGAGCCGCCGCGTAGAACCGCGGACGCAACAGGTGCAGCCGATCTTCGGGTCTGTCGAGTTCGGCCCCGCAACATCCGCAGAACATCCCGGCCGGAACCGTCAAGCCGCACCCCGCGCACACCCGCCTGGGGACGTCGCCGTCGGTGGTCATACCGTCACAGCCGCCCGCCACCCCGATCACCCCATCGGATCGGTGGACTGCAGCGCAGCGGCGACCGCAGGCACGTCGTGTTCGGGATAGAACGGTGGGATCCTCGACCCCCACCGAACGCAACTCCAGCGTCCCTCGGTGATCGGCGCCAGTACCACCGTCTCGGTGTTCGCCAAATGGTGGTCGAGGACGAAGCCGCTCTGGACTCCGGCCAATGTCGCAGCAGCAAGGCGGATCGCCGCGCCGTGACTGACTACCACGATGTCGCTCGGCCAGTCGGGATCGTCGAGGTAGCGCAGTCGCAGATCGCTGAGCACCGGCAAATAGCGGTCGAGCACATCGCTGCCGCT
>CAIWCQ010000032.1 GCA_903911165.1 uncultured Actinomycetes bacterium
CGCCGCCGACGGGAACGGTGGCGTCCTCGGCGGCGGTGATGCTCAGCAGGGTGCCGGCAGCCGGCGAGGGGATCTCAGTGTCGACCTTATCGGTGGAGATCTCGACGAGCGGCTCGTCTGCCGCCACCGCGTCACCGACCTTCTTCAGCCATCGGGTCACCGTGCCCTCGGTGACCGACTCGCCCAGTTCGGGCATCAGGACCGGGGTCGCTGAACCCGATGGCGCCGAACCCGATGTCGCTGCCGCGGGCGCGCTCGCTGCGGGGGGCGGGGGGGTCTGCGGTGCCGGTGCGGCGGGTGCGGGCGGCGGTGGCGGTGCGGCGGGTGCGGGCGGCGGTGGTGCCGCGGCCGCTACGGGTTCATTGGCCGGGGTGGCGGGTGCCTCACCCGCTTCGCCGATGATGGCCAGTTCGGCGCCGACGGCGACGGTGTCGTCCTCGTGGGCGATGATCTTCGTGAGCACGCCCGAGGCCGGGGCGGGAATCTCGGTGTCGACCTTGTCGGTGGACACCTCCAGCAGTGGCTCGTCCGCAACGACGGTGTCGCCCTCCTGCTTGAGCCAGCGGGTGACGGTGCCCTCGGTCACACTCTCACCGAGTGCGGGCATCTGGACGGAGACGGCCATGTGCGTTGACTCCTAGGGTCGGGTCGTGACGGTCCCATCCTGTCATTAACGTCCGTGGCCCGGTGCGAGAGAGGGCGGTGATTTTCTCTGGCACCATCGGAAGTTGGAACCCGGAAAACCTCAGACCCAAAACTGGGCCCGGAAAGGAGTTCGTCGACGGTGGGACTATTCGACAGATTTCGACGGCGCCGCGGTGCTGACTCCGGTGCCGCCGCTGACCAGCAGTATCTGCTGCAGTGGGCGGCCCAGCGATCCGGGATCGAGGCTTTTGTCGAGCCGCACACCCGTGTTACGCCGCTGACGATTGTGCTGGTGGCCGCCGATGGCG
Organism: uncultured Actinomycetes bacterium; assembly: GCA_903911165.1. Classification (GTDB taxonomy): domain Bacteria; phylum Actinomycetota; class Actinomycetes; order Mycobacteriales; family Mycobacteriaceae; genus Mycobacterium. Next base: position 954 of record CAIWCQ010000032.1, read on the forward strand.
AATGGACTCGCCGCCCGGCCGGTGGCCCGGCCGGGGCCAGGATGATCGGCCAGCGGTTGGGCATCCCGGTCTACGACGTGCACAAAGTCGGCTACCCGCAACGGAAGCGCGACTTCGACGCGCGGCGCCGCATCCAGCGCCGCCGTGCGCAGCGGGCATCGCTGGAACCGCCGGGGGACGCGCAGTGACGCCCACGGGATTCATCAATGCCGACGGCGGAACCCGGATCGCGGTTTACGAGGAGGGCAACCTGGGCGGACCGACCGTGGTTTTCGTGCACGGCTGGCCCGACTCGCACGCGGTCTGGGACGCCGTGGTGGCCCTGCTCGCCGAGAACTACCGAATTGTCCGCTACGACAATCGAGGGGCCGGCGCGTCCTCGGTGCCTGATTCGGTGCCGGCCTACGCGCTGGATCGTCTGGCGGACGACTTCGAAGCCGTGGTCGCCGCGCTGGCCCCGGGTGCACGGGTGCACGTGGTCGGCCACGATTGGGGCGCGGCGACGATGTGGGAGGTCCTGAGTCGGCCGGCGGCCGCCGAGCGGGTTGCCTCCTACACGTCGATCTCCGGTCCAGACCCGCAGCACCTCAGCCGCTTCATCCGGGGCGGCCTGGCCCATCCGAACCGGCCGCGGCGCTTCGCCCAAGCGCTGTCTCAGGCGGTCCACTTCAGCTACATGATCGGCTTCTCGGTTCCGGTGCTCGCCCCCGCCGTGATGCGGGCCTTCGGGGCTCGGGCGATCAACCGATGGTTCATCGCCCCCGGCATCCCGGCGCAGCAGCGCCACCAGGCAGACACTTTTGTCGCCGATGCCACCAACGGCTTGAAGATTTACCGTGCCAACTTCTTGCGCGCTCTGACCAGTGCTCGGCGCGATCGCTACGTAACGGTTCCGGTGCAGTTGATCGTCAACACCGAAGATGTGTTCGTTCGGCCGTATGTCTACGACGACACCCCTCGCTGGGTTTCTCGGTTGTGGCGCCGCGACATCCGGGCCGGGCACTGGTCACCGGTCTCTCACCCCGAGGTGGTGGCCACCGCGGTCGCTGAGTTCGTCGGCCATCTCGACGGGGCGCCGGCGAGTCCGGCATTGTTGAGCGCGCGGGTCGCAGCGTCGGCTTAGCGTCGGCCTAGGGTCGGCCTAGGGTCGGCCTAACCGTGTGCGGCCTAACCGTGTGCAGCGATGTCTTCGAGCACCGCGAACAACGTGCGCACCGGGACGCCGGTGCCGCCTTTGGACGTGTAGCCCCACGGCCCGGAGGTGTTGTAGGCCGGTCCCGCGATGTCGATGTGAACCCACTGCACCCCTTCGGCGACGAACTCGCGCAGGAACACCCCGGCGACCAGCATGCCGGCGAAGCGCTGCGAGCTGATGTTCGCCAGGTCGGCGACCGTCGACTTCAGGTCGTCTTTGAGCTCATCGGGCAACGGCATGGGCCAGCCGTTCTCGCCCTCCCGCTGTGACAATGCCGCTACCCGGTCGCGGAACGCGTCGCTACCCATGACGCCCGGGATTCTGGCGCCGAGAGCGACCGTCTGTGCGCCGGTCAGGGTGGAGGTCTCGATCAGATAGTCCGGGCCGTCCTCGCAGGCGCGCACGATTGCGTCGGCCAGGATCAGTCGGCCTTCCGCATCGGTGTTGAGTACTTCCACGGTGGTGCCGCCGTACTGGGTCAGCACATCGCCGGGGCGCTGTGCGGTCGCCGACGGCATGTTCTCGGCCATCGGCACGGTGGCGATCACGTCGATGGGTAGTTGCTGACTGGCAGCGAGTACGACGGTGGCGATCACCGACGCCGCACCGGCCATGTCGGAGGTCATGTGGTGCATCGCCGCGGCCGGTTTGATGGAGATGCCGCCGGTGTCGAAGGTGATGCCCTTGCCGATCAGCGCTACCCTGGGAACACCCTTGCGGCCCTTGCCGCCGCGATAGGTCAACCGCACCAGCCGGGGTGGATTCGATGATCCCTGGCCGACCCCGATGATGCCGCCGAAGCCTCGCTTAGCCAGTGCCGTCTCGTCGAGCACCTGGACCTGAATTCCCGCCGCCGATCCGAATGCCTTTGCGCGCCTTGCGAATTCGGCGGGGTGCAGGTGGCTCGGCGGGGTGTTGACCAGATCCCGGGCCGTCGCCACCGCAGAGGCGATCGCAACGGCGCGAGCCGCCACTGACTTCGCGTTGCGGGCGGTACTCAACGCCGTGATCTTCGACAAAGGCGGATCCTTCGGCGCGGTCTTGGCGCTGCGGAACTCATGCATCTGATACGAGCCCAGGATCAGCCCCTCGACCGCTGCTTCCAGATTCAGTTCGGACAGCGTGGTGATCACCGTTGCCACACCGTTGAGGGAACGCGCGGCGACCCCGGCGGCGCGGCGGATCGCCTCGGCGGGCCATTGCGAGTTCGGATCGTCGCAGGGGGCGCCGAGTCCCACCGCCAGCACGCTGGCGACCGGCAGTGCGGGCACGATCAGCCGGGTGAGTTGTTCAGCACTGCCTTTGGCGCCGAGGGCCTTCAGTCCCGTCTCGATCTCGCCGATCACCTCGGCGTCGAGAAACGGCCCGGCCAGCACCGCGGGGGATCCGTGATCGCCGCAGACGACCGGGATTATCAACACCGCGGCCGATGTCCGCTTGGGAAGCGCGGTTGCAGTGGTGACGGTGGGTGACTGATAACCGGGTTGGGTGCTCACCAGCGACACCCTAGTGGTGAGCTGGGTTTAGTGTTGGACGCCGTGACTGACACATCCGATCTGCTGGCCGGCCCGTTGGAGGATCGCCACCGCGAGCATGGCGCCACCTTCGCTCCCTTCGGCGGGTGGCTGATGCCGGTGGCCTACGCGGGCACGGTCGGTGAGCACACCGCCACCAGGGAATCAGTGGGGCTCTTCGACGTCAGTCATCTCGGCAAGGCTTTGGTGAGCGGTCCGGGCGCGGCTGAGTTCGTCAACTCCACACTCACCAACGATCTGCGCCGCATCGGACCCGGCCAAGCGCAGTACACGCTGTGCTGCACGTCGGCCGGGGGCGTGATCGACGATCTGATCGCCTACTACGTCAGCGACGACGAGATCTTTCTGGTGCCCAACGCCGCCAATACCGCCGCGGTGGTCGCGGCGCTACATGGGGCTGCGCCCCAGGCCATCTCAGTGACCAATGAGCATCGGTCGTATGCGGTGCTCGCCGTTCAGGGACCCCGGTCGGCCGAGGTGCTCTCCGCGCTGGGCCTGCCGGCCGATATGGACTACATGGGATATGTCGACGCACGCTACGGCGATGCGAAGGTCCGGGTGTGTCGCACCGGATACACCGGTGAGCACGGCTACGAGTTGCTGCCGGAGTGGGCATCGGCGCCGGAGGTGTTCGACGCGCTGGCAGCCGAGGTCGCGGCCCGTGGTGGCCAACTGGCCGGGCTGGGGGCGCGCGACACCCTGCGCACCGAGATGGGATATCCGCTGCACGGTCATGAGCTCTCGCCGGACATCTCGCCGCTGCAGGCCCGCTGCGGATGGGCGGTGGGCTGGTCCAAGGACGCCTTCTGGGGACGCGACGCACTGTTGGCCGAGAAGGAGACCGGCCCCCGGCGGCTGCTGCGCGGGCTGCGAGCGATCGGTCGCGGGGTGCCCCGCGCTGAGATGGCCGTGCTCAGCGGGTCGACACCGGTGGGTATTACGACTTCGGGAACGTTCTCGCCGACCCGCAACGTCGGAATCGCGCTTGCACTGATCGATACCGATGCCGGGGTGGACGACGGCGATGTGGTCAGCGTCGACGTGCGCGGCCGGGCGCTGGAGTGTGAGGTCATCAGGCCGCCCTTCGTTGACGTCAAGACGCGGTGAGACCGGTTATACAATTCCGCCATGTCCCCTGATCGGCCCGACTTCCCGCTGAAGTTCACCGTTGAGCGCACCGCGCATCCGGCGAGTGCGGCTCAGCGGGAACGAGTCCTGGCCGACCCGGGCTTCGGCCGGTTCTACACCGACCACATGATCTCGGTGCTCTACACCCGCGACGACGGATGGCATGACGCCCGGGTGCTGCCCTACGGACCGATCCAACTGGATCCCTCGGCGATCGTCCTGCACTACGCGCAGGAGATCTTCGAAGGACTCAAGGCCTACCGTTGGGCAGACGGCTCGATCGTCTCCTTCCGCCCCGACGCCAACGCGGCACGACTGCGCTCCTCGGCCCGGCGGCTGGCGATTCCGGAGTTACCCGATGAGATCTTCCTGGAGTCGCTTCGGGCGCTGATTGCCGTGGATCACGAGTGGGTGCCGCCCGCGGGCGGTGAGCAGTCGCTGTATCTGCGGCCGTTCATCATCGCCACCGAACCCGGACTCGGGGTGCGGCCGTCGGCCGAGTACCGCTACCTGGTGATTGGTTCTCCGGCGGGAGCGTATTTCAAGGGGGGTATCAAACCGGTCAGCGTGTGGTTGTCGACCGAGTATGTGCGCGCAAGTCCCGGTGGCACCGGCGCGGCGAAGTTCGGCGGCAACTATGCGGCCTCGCTGCTTGCGCAGGCTCAGGCCGCCGAGCATGGCTGCGATCAGGTGGTGTGGCTGGACGCCATCGAGCGCCGCTACGTCGAAGAGATGGGCGGGATGAACCTGTTCTTCGTGTTCGGCAGCGGCGGTTCGGCGCGCTTGGTCACCCCGGAACTCAGTGGTTCGCTGCTGCCCGGCATCACCCGCGATTCGCTGCTGCAACTGGCCGGGGATGCCGGCTTCGCGGTCGAGGAACGCAAGATCGACGTCGAGGAGTGGCGTAAGGGCGTCGCCGCCGGAGAGATCACCGAGGTGTTCGCCTGTGGCACCGCGGCCGTGATCACCCCGGTGTCCCACGTCAAGTACGGCGATGGCGACTTCACCGTCGGCGACGGCACTCCTGGAGAAGTCACGATGGCGTTGCGGGACACCCTCACCGGCATCCAGCGGGGCACCTTCGCCGATACGCACGACTGGATGACGCGGCTTCGCTGAGCGTGGATCAGTCAGTTCGCCTCTGCGGCCGCCACCGCGTTGCGGCCCGCCCGCTTCGCCCGGTAGAGGGCTTGGTCAGCACGCCCAAGCCAGGAGGCTAGGTCGTCGTCGTCCCGGATCTCCGCGACGCCGATACTGACGGTGAGTCGACCGAGCGCCCCGAAAGGCACCTCGGCGATCTCGGCGCGGATTCCCTCGGCGAGCGTCAGCGCGTCGGGCAGGGCGCAGTCGCGCAGAAGCACGACGAACTCCTCGCCGCCCCAACGGGCAACCATGTCGTTGCCGCGTAAGCTGCGGCGCAGCCGGCTGGCCACCTCGATGAGGACGTGGTCGCCGGCCTGATGGCCGAAGCTGTCGTTGACGGTCTTGAAGTGGTCGATGTCCAGCATGAGTAGCGACAGTGCATTGCCGGGGCGGCGAGCGCTCAGGTCTGCGGCGAGCAACTCGGTGCCCTGGCGGCGATTCCACGCCCCGGTAAGAGTGTCAGTGACCGCATGGTTGCGCAGTTCGGCCTCAAAAGCCTTGCGGTCACTGATATCTCGGGTGACGCCAACCAACTCCACGACTTGGCCGGTGGCATCACGATTCGCGGTGACCTGGAGTTCACCGGTCATGATCGTTCCGTCTTTGCGGTAGTACTCGATCTCCCCGCGAAAGTTCGGCGGCGGTGTGCCGGCCTGGATTGCGGCGAAAACCTGCTGGAAGTGTTCTGCCACCCGGGCTGCGGACTCGGGAGGGTTGATCTCCTCGGGTGTCTGGCGCATCGCCTCTTCGACAGTGATGCCGCGCACCCTCTCGACAGCCGGATTGACGTAGGTGACTTTGCCGTCGAGTGCCATCGTCCAGATGACGTCCCAGGCATTCTCCGCCAGCAGGCGGTTGCGCTCCTCGGACCGTCGAAGGTCGGTCTCCACCTCACGAAGTTCGGTGATATCGAGTACGACGCCCTCCTGGATCACCGAACCGTCGGGGCGTTGCCGGGCCCGCAGCCATGCCCTGCTGTAGACCGAACGGCCTTCGACGTGTTGCCATTTCAGATCTACCGTCAATTCCTGCCCCGGCGTCATGGCCAGGGTCGCGGCCATCTGTTCCGCGGATTCGGGGTCGATGCGGTCCAGCACCGCCGCAGAGTCCACGGTCCCGTCGGCGACCGGTATCCCCAGTCGCGTCGGCAGTGCGGAACCGAGGTATTCGAACGCCACGTCGGGATGAATCCGCAGCACGTAGAAGATCACGCCGCTGTGGTGGGCTATCTCCTCGAACCATTCCGGGCCGGGCGGGCCGGTGCCTTCGCTCATCGCGCCCCCTCAGTGTCCGCGATCGACCAGGCTACGTCAGGTCGGCCGGTCGTGGTTCTGTAACTCACGGCCGGATCACCAGACCTACGGCTACCAGCGTGGTCGTCAGTTCAATCGTGGCCCCGAGTACATCGCCGGTGATGCCGCCGAAACGGCGCACGCAATGCGCGACGACAATCGCCGAGACAGTCAGGGCGGCCGCCACGACCACCGGTCCCTGCCAGATCCGTGGCGTGGCCAACCCGGCCAGGCCAGCGGCCAGCACCATCCATGCGGCCACGGTTGCGACCGGCTGGGTGCCCGCAACGCCGTGGCCCAGCACGCTGCCGGTGGCGGCTGGCACCCCGGTGCGGCAGGCCAGTACCGCAGCGACCCGGCCGGCGGTCACCGCGGTCACGACCGCGGCCAGCCCGGACAGATTGGCGGGCATCGCCGCGAAGGCGGCCGCCTGGGCCGCGATGAGCACCACGATCGCCGCGACGCCGAACGGTCCGGCGGAGCCATCGCGCATCACCGTCAGGGCGCGCTCGGGCGGCCCGTAGCAGCCCAATCCGTCGACGGTGTCGGCCAGGCCGTCGATGTGCAGGCCGCGGGTTCCCAGCAGCAGCACGGCAACAACGAGAAGCCCGGCCAGCAGGTGGTGTGGGTCGAAAGCCCACGAGCCCGCCCACAACGCGGCCGCCGCCGCCGTTCCCAGCACCAGGCCGACGACCGGCAGCGCGGCGATCGTGGCCCGGCCCGGGCCCGCGTCGCGGCGAATGGGCAACACCGTCCCGAACGCGAAAGCCCCTGCCACACCTGCGATCATGAGGGATCCGGGCCCAGCCGCTGCGACACCCCGGCTTCGGTGAAGGTGGCCATCGAGGCGAGCAGGGACACCGCGGCGCGAAGGATCGGCAGCGCTACCGCCGCGCCGGTGCCCTCACCGAGGCGCAGGCCGAGATCGATGATCGGCTCCAGGCCCAGTTCGGCCAACGCCAGGGTGTGGGCCGGCTCGGGGGAGCGGTGCCCGGCTCGCCACCACGACCGCGCACCCGGCGCCATCCGGTCAGCCACCAGTGCCGCCGCGGTGACTACCACCCCGTCGAGCAGCAATGGCGTGCGTCGAACCGCGGACTGGGCGCAGAAACCGGCCATCGCGGCCAGATCGGCGCCGCCGCAGGCAGCCAGCAGCGCAACCGGATCATCCCGCCGGTCCCGGGACCGATAGAGCGCATCGCGCACCGCCGCCGTCTTGCGCGACCAGGCGGCATCGTCGATGCCGGTACCCCGGCCCACCGCCGCCACCGGTTCGGTGCCGATGAGGGCGGCGATCAGGGCGGTCGCGGCCGTGGTGTTGCCGATACCCATGTCGCCGACGATCAGGAGGTCCGCGCCGGCGTCCACTTCGTCGTCGGCAATCCGACGGCCGGCCTCGATCGCGGCGATCGCCTCATCGAGGTGCATGGCGTCCTCGGTGGCGATGTTCCCGCTGGAGCGTCGCACCTTAAATGCCATGGTGGCATCGGCGGGGTGTGCCACGGTGGCATCGGTGGGTGACTCATCACGGTCCACCGCCATGTCCACCACCCGCACAGTCGCCCCGGCGGCCTCGGCGAGGATGTTGATCGCAGCGCCGCCGGCTTCGATGTTGGTGACCATCTGCGCGGTGACCTCGGGCGGATAGGCGGAGACACCCGCCCGCGCAACTCCGTGATCGCCGGCGAAGACAACTACCCTGGCGCGGGTGAATTGCGTTGGGGGGCAGTCGCCCTGACATGAAGCCACCCAGACGGACAGATCTTCGAGTCGGCCCAGTGCGCCGCGTGGCTTGGTCAGGAGGTCCTGGCGGCGACGCGCCGCGGCGCCGGCTCGGCCGTCCAGCGGCGGCACTTCGGCGAATTCGATCACCGCGACGCCTCGGCGGGGGCGGGCTTCAGCCAGACCGGCTGGCCGGCGATGATGAGCACAACCCGCTCGCAGCAATCGGCGAGACGTTGGTTCAATACTCCCAGTTCGTCGGTGAAACGCCGTCCCGCCGCGGTCGCCGGCACCACCGTCAGGCCTACCTCAGGGCTGATGAGGACCAGCGGTGCGCTGAACGCGCCGACCGCCGCGACCAGGTCATCCACCTCGGTGGCGATCGGCGTGTCGTCCCAGTCTCGGCGGTCCAGGGCGGCGGTGAGCCAGCCGCCAAGATCGTCGACGAGCGTCGGGGTAACCGGGTCCGCCCGCAATTGGGTTGCCACAGCTGCACTTTCGATTGTGGTCCAGTTCGACGGGCGCCGGTCGCGGTGATCGGCGAGCCGCCGGGCCCACGAGGTGTCCGGGTCGGCGGCCGGCCCGGTGGCGATGTAGCGCACCGACTGCTCCGGCGTGATCGCGGCTTCGGCCCATCGTGACTTACCCGATCGGATTCCGCCGAGCACCAGGGTGCGCACGGTGCCGATTCTCAAACGATCTTGGCGCCGAGCGAGACAGCCGGTCGGGGCGCCCGCATCCGGCGCATCTGGGATGCCCGGCTCGCGGCGTACATCCCGATCTTGAAGTGGGTTTCGGTGCTCTCGGGGAACTTGGCGTCGACAGCCTTGTTCACCTTGCGCGCCAGGAAAATCGCATCAATGAACATGATCAGCATCAGCAGCAGCATGGCGGGCGAGATCAGGATCTGAACCTTCGGCATCGCCAGCATGATGAAAAGCAGTAGCAGCGCGGAGGGCATGAATAATCCGAGGACGTTGCGTCGGGAGTCCACGATGTCGCGGGCATAGCGCCGGATCGGCCCCTGATCGCGGGGCAACAGATAGGCCTCCTCGCCGGCCATCATCCGCTCCCGGCGCTGCCCCATCTCCGCTCGCCGTTTGAGTTTGTCGGCTTTTTTCTCCTCCTTGGTCATCGTCGAGCGCAGGTCTTTGCGGCGCTTACGTGCCTCGGCGGCGGTGGCGGGGGCGGGGGCGATCGGACCGCGGCGTTTGGTGCTCTCATTGCGCTTCGGGGTCGGCCGGCCCTTGGGTGCGGTCGCACCGGCCGGGGCGATCGATTCCAGGGGCGGGGCATCATCGGCCACGGATGCATCGTCGGCGTCGTCATCCTTGCGGCGGCCCAGCAGTCTCACATTCGCAAGGTTACTTCGCCGTGGCTCCCGCGCGGAATGCGGCCACGGATGCCGGCCTCACCCTGCGGGGTCTGGGGCCTTACCCTGCTGGAATGACCGGCATCCGGGCCGCAGCGCCGGTTTTGCGCGTGCTGATCGCGCCGGACTGCTTCGGCGAGAGCCTGACCGCACCCGAGGCCGCCGCAGCGATCGCCGCGGGCTGGCGTCGGGGCCGAAGCGATGATGTGCTGATCACGGCGCCGCAATCCGATGGCGGGCCGGGATTCATTGACGTGTTGGTGGCTGCGCAGTCGGGCATACTTCGGCGCCGCAGCCGGGTCAGCGGCCCGCTCGACGGCGACGTCGACGCCGAGTGGGCACTGGACCCGACAACCTCGACTGCCTACATCGAGTGCGCCCAGGCGTGCGGTCTGGCGCTGCTGGGCGGTCCGCCGACGGTGACGTCCGCGGTGGCCGCGCACAGCAGGGGTGTCGGGCAGTTGATCGACGCCGCGCGGCAGGCCGGTGCAACGACCATCGTCGTGGGACTGGGCGGCAGTAGTTGTACCGACGGAGGCCGCGGCATGGTGGAGGCGCTCGGAGGCGTGCCCGCCGCCGGCCGCGCGCTGGCCGGGGTGCGCCTGATCGCGGCCACCGACGTCGAACACCCGCTACTGGGCCCGGGTGGGGCAGCACACGTATTCGGTCCCCAGAAGGGCGCGGACCCGCGCACTGTGTTCAGACTTGAGGAACGGATGACCGAGTGGGCGGCCGAACTCGAGGCTGCGTCGGGTCGCGCCGTCGCGGCGCTGCCGGGGGCGGGCGCGGCCGGCGGTCTCGGGGCGGCACTGCTGGCGCTGGGTGCCCGCCGGGAATCGGGTGCGGGCGTCATCCTCGCGCATACCGGCACGGCCGATCAGATTGCGGTGACCGATCTGATCGTTACTGGTGAGGGCCGCCTCGACGAGCAATCTCTGCGCGGCAAGGTGGTCGGCGCCCTGGCTGCAGCCGCCAGACCGTACGCCGTACCGGTGCTGGTTCTGGCGGGTCAGGTAGCGCTGAGTCAGGAGGAACTGCAGGCCGCCGGAATCACCGCGGCCCATTCCCTCGCCGACTATGCCGGATCAGTTCGCAGAGCGATCGAGGACGCTGCCGGACAGCTGGCAGGCCTGGCTGAACGCACCGCGGCCGATCTGTAGAGGGAATAGCCGCCACACCAGGTACCGTTATCCAGGTGGGCGCTACACCGGACCCCACCGCCGAATCTGTACAAGGAGACGTTATGACTGTGTCTGACCAGACCACGTCCGAGAAGTCCGTGTCCGATGAGACCCTGTCCGATGAGACCCTGTCCGCCAAGACCGACGAGACCCATGACACCGAGTCGGCAGCGCATGGCGTGATCATGACCGACGCCGCCTCCGCCAAGGCCAAGGCCCTGCTGGACCAGGAGGGCCGCGACGATCTCGGGCTGCGCATCGCCGTGCAACCCGGTGGATGCGCCGGGTTGCGCTACAACCTGTTCTTTGACGACCGGGCCCTCGACGGTGACCTCAGCGTCGATTTCGGCGGGGTGGCGCTGATCGTCGACCGGATGAGCGCCCCGTACGTTCTGGGCGCCTCGATCGATTTCGTCGACACCATCGAGAAGCAGGGCTTCACCATCGACAACCCGAACGCAACCGGGTCCTGCGCCTGCGGCGATTCGTTCAACTAAAGGCCCGCGGCGGGGTTCAGTACCGGTCTGTCGGGTCCAGTATTTGGTCCGTCGGTTTCAGTATTGGGCCGTCGTACGCAACAGATACGAGCACACGAGCAATTGATTGCCCTGTCGCAACAGTTGCGCAACGCCTTGTTCCTCGTCTCGGCCCCGGCGTGAACCGGTGGCGGGGTTGACCCGCATGGTGAACAGCGCCTGCGCCTGATAGGACGACGACAGCACGATCTCGTCGATCGAGGTGACTTCGGCGCTGGCGAACTGTTTACC
>CAIWCQ010000033.1 GCA_903911165.1 uncultured Actinomycetes bacterium
ACTACTCAGCGGGCACGCCAGTAGGGTTTGCGCTTGTCCCGCCATGCCGCGATGCCCTCGGCAACGTCGTCGGTCGCGCCGACGACCTTGCGCATGACCTCACCGAAGCGGACCGACTCGATCCAGCCCATATCGGCGGTACGCCACGCCACTTCCTTGGTTGCCCGCTGAGCCAGGGGAGCGGCCTCGGTGAGGACCTGCGCCCAGGCCTGAGCCTGCTCCTGTAGTTGATCCGGCTCGACTAATTTCCACACCAGCCCGGTCTCCTTGGCGCGCTGTGCGTCGACGGGTTTGCCGGTGAGCAGTAGTTCCATCGCGTTGGCCCAGCCGATCCGCTGGGGGAGTCGAATGGCGCCGACGATGGTGGGGATCCCGATCGACACCTCGGGGAAACAGAACGTGGCCTCGGTGCTGGCGATCACAAAGTCGCAGAACAGTACTCCGGTCAGCCCGTAGCCGATGCACGGTCCATGCACAGCGGCAATGGTCGGCTTAAACAACTCCATGCCGCTTTCGAATGAGTTGATGGTGGGCTTCTCCCAGAACGTGCCGGCGAACGTACCGACCGAACCCGCGCCGTCCCTCAGGTCGGCCCCCGCACAGTAGACATCGCCGTTGGCGGTCAGGACTCCGACCCAGGCGTCCTCGTCATCGCGAAACCGGTTCCAGGCCGCGTTCAAGTCGTCGCGAAGTGCACCGTTGATCGCGTTGCGCGATTCGGGCCGGTTGAGCGTGATGGTCGCGATGTGATCCCGCAGTTCGTAGGTGACGAGGCTCATGGCGCTCGGCTCAGCCGGTGGCGTCGAGGATCTTAATCGCGAAGATCAGCGAGTCGCCGGGTTCGATACCGGCGGCGGGTTGGCCTTCGGGGTAGCCGTCGGCGGAGACCATCGCGACGGCGACAGTGGACCCGACCTTCTGGCCCGCAATGGCCTTTTGGAAGCCAGGCACCACACCGGTGAGCGGGAATTCGACCGGGGCACCGCGCTCATAGCTGCTGTCGAACACCGACCCGTCGCGACCGTTGACGCCCATGTAGCACACCGACACCGTCGCCGATGGTGCCACAACCGGTCCGTCGCCGGCCTGCAGCGTCTGCACCTGGGTTTGGGTCACGCTGAACGGTGGAGAGACGTCGACGAGAGGGGCGGTGGTCTCCGTTGAACCACTGACCGCGACGCTGCCGGTGGCGCCGGGCAACGTCCACTCGGGTGTTCCGCCTGCCTGCGGCAAGGCCATCGGGCAGGGGCTGAGGGGGACCGTGGTCTCGGTGACCGACGATGACACCTGGGAGACCGTGCTCGATGCAGAGGTATCGGTCTTGGAGGCGCATCCGGAGAGCGCGACGACAAGTGGCACCGAGGCGGCGAGGGCAATGGAGCAAATACGGGAGTAGTTCACGGTCGGTCACGCTACAGCGTCTACCGGAAGCGTCTACCGGGAGCGTCCCCGGAATCAGGCCGTCGCGCCGACGAATTCCGCGACGATGGAGGCGAGCCGCTCGCCCTGCTGCTCCTGAACGAAGTGGCCGGCGTCCGCGATGGTCGTGTGGTTCTGCCCGCGGGCACCGGGTACGTGTTGCTGGAACACCACATCCCAGCCGCGAGTGGCCGGATCGGCGTCAGAGAAGGCCGTCAGGAAGGGCCTGTTCCAATCGTGGAGAGCCGCCATCGTGGCAGCGCCGATCTTGGCGCCCGGGTCGTTTCGGGTGAGCGGAATGAGCGCGGTCAACTGCCGCAACCCAGCCTTGTAGGCCCGATCCGGGAAGGGTGCGTCATAGCCCGCGAGCACAAGCGTGCTGAGCGGACCGGCTACGGCATCGAGGAAAAGGCTCGGGACGATGTCCGGCGAGCGCTGGTAGAACGAGACATAGTCGAGCAGCGTCTCCTGCAGCAGCATTCGATCCTGATCCACGCCGTGGTGAGCCCAGGTCAATCTCCCAGCCAAGCCCGGCTCGCACGTATGCAGGATGGTGTTGGTTGCCACCACCCGGGAAAAACGGTCCGGCTCGCGGGCCAGCACACTCAATCCGATCGGCCCGCCCCAATCCTGGACGACGAGGGTGACCGCGTGAAGGTCGAGGCCGACGATCAGGCTGTGGGCCCAATCGATGTGCCTAGCGAAGGTGTAGTCAGTGGCATCGGTGGGTTTGTCGGAACGGCCGAAGCCGATGTTGTCGGGGGCAATGACGCGTAGTCCCGCATCGGCCAGCCTCGCGATGACGTCGCGGTAGAGATAGGACCACGTGGGTTGGCCGTGCAGCAGGACGACGACAGGGCCGTCGGATGGGCCGGCGTCGACGTAGTGCATGCGCAGCGGGGGCAGTCCCGTGGTCGCAACATCGCGATAATTCGGTTCGAACGGATATCCGGACAAGCCGACGAATCGTTCGTCGGGAGTCCGCAGCACGCGCATCAGAAGAAGCGTAGCCGCCTAGCGTGCGGCGTTATCGGTCGGCTTTCAGTGCCGCTTTCGCCAGCGCTTCTGGTAGGCCTCGACCTCGTGTGGCTCGTCCATGTCGGATCTGATCGTTTCGCGGTCGCGTTTGATCGTCAGACGAAGTGCCGCCCAAATCAACCCGATCAGCACGACTGCTGTGAAAATAATCAGGAGGGGAACTGTGTCCATAAACCCGAGTCTGGCATAGGGGAGTGCGCTTGGCGTTTCGATTTGGTGAACTTCACTGGCAAACATTTGAAGATTCGGCCGAGTTCCGGGGCGGTAAACCGATTCGCCCTCAGGGTGCCACGCCGGTGACGCCATCAGCGCCGGGATGGCCCCAGATCGACAGCACGCCGATCCCGCCGCCTTTTCCGCCGACGCCACCGAGTCCGGTGGCAGGCCCTCCATTTCCGCCATTTCCGCCGTCGCCGACAAACAGGCCACCCCGACCGCCCGTGCCGCCGCCGCCACCGCTCGCGCCGGTTCCTCCCGAGCCGCCGTTACCGCCAGTTCCCCAGACGGATAGCAGCCCTACATCGCCGCCGTCGCCACCATCGCCGCCGCGTAGGTTTCCGAGGCCCCCGGTTCCACCGGAACCAGGCTGAAAGAACACGTGCCACAGTGCCAGCAGTCCGGTGTTGCCGCCGCGTCCACCGGTACCGCCGGTGCCGGTGCCGGTGTCGCCACCGTTCCCGCCGATACCACCACCGCCGAACACCAATCCGCCAGCGCCGCCAGCGCCGCCGGTTCCACCGCTGACTGGGCCGGTACCGCCTTCTCCGCCAGCACCGCCGCCACTAATCAGCGCCAAGAATCCGGCCCCGCCTCCCGTGCCGCCAACGCCGCCACTGCCGGCGTCGGCTGCGCCGGATCCGCCGCGCCCGCCGGATCCGCCGCGGCCCCCGAGCGATAAGAACCCGGTGTCACCGCCGGTACCACCCGCACCGCCGGATCCTCCCGATGTGGACGCGTCACCCCCGCTGCCGCCGTCTCCGCCACCGCCGAGCAATAATCCGCCTCGGCCGCCTGCGCCGCCATCGAACCCGGCCGTTCCGGCTCCACCGTTTCCGCCGAAGCCGACAAAAAGTGCGTTGCCACCACGTCCGCCGTTAAAACCAGCGCCGCCGTTGCCGACGAGGCCCGCCTTGCCGCCCGCGCACGATCCGCTGGGGCAGGTTTCGGCGGTCCAGCTGTAGCCGTTCCCGATCAGAAAGCCACCATCGGGGTGTCCGGCGGTGCCGTTCGAAATGAATACCGACGCCACTGCCCCGGGCTTCCAGGCGGGCGTGAGGGAGGGCCGGAAGGGAGTCGCCGAGGCTCGGGCGCCAACGGGTCTGCGGGTCGACTCGGGGGACACCAAGACCTGCCGTGGCGCGATGCCGCCGGCCGCCCGGTCGACAGCACTTCGATGGGACGACCACCGTGGAGTTGTCGGAGAAGATTCGGTTGCCGGGTCACCAGAACGGCTGTCTTCTGCATTCGCAATCCCGGTGCCGGCGGCACCGAAAGCCAGCGCCACAGCGCCGCCTACCAACCACACGTTCCGCGGCCGGAGCGTGCCGGTGATCTTCTTTGCCATTAACTGCCCTTCGCGCGAGTACGCCCTGTTCAACGCTTGATGTACTCGAGTCATTCCTCGCTGGCGCGCATTCGAAATGCCCGGGGAGGACCCGGGGAGGGGCTGCAAGTTCCGGAGGAATGCCCTCGGTTTCAATAACTTGACATAATGTTCCTTATCGGCACAACCATGAACTGGCGGGATGGCCCATGTCGCGGTATCCGCTGCCTACGCCCGCCTGGGCCACTCGTCCGCTGGCGTACGTACGTCTGGTCGCTTGCATCCGCTCGCCTGCGATTCGCCGAGCCGACTCGAAACTCGTCGGCCCAAAGACTCGTCGGCCCAAAGACTCGTCGGCCCGAGACTCGTCCGGCCCAACACTCGGCGGCGCCCAACCCGACCTAACGAGCGGATCCGGCGGGCCGGCCGAAATGGACGCCTATCGCCTAAGCCGGTCACGAGAGCCTAAAACGTCACTGTGACGAATTGGCGTCTAAGG
>CAIWCQ010000034.1 GCA_903911165.1 uncultured Actinomycetes bacterium
GCCGGCTACCAGGTATATGCGGTCAACCCGCTCGCAGTGGCCCGCTACCGCGACCGCCACCAGGTTTCCGGGGTGAAGTCCGATGCTGGGGACGCCAAACTGCTGGCCGATCTGGTGCGCACCGACCGGCACAACCATCGCGTGCTCGCCGGGGACACCGCCGCGGTTGAGGCGATCAAGGTTCTGGCCCGGGCGCACCAGAACCTCATCTGGGCCCGCACCCGGCACACCAACACACTGCGTAGCGCGTTGCGGGAGTACTACCCAGCCGCCTTGGAGGCATTCGACAACCTGGCCGACCGCGACGCCTTGGCCATCCTGGGCCGTGCACCCACTCCCGCCGACGCCGCGCGGCTGAGCCTATCCAAGATTCGATCTGCACTCAAAACCGCTGGGCGACAACGCAACCTCGACGCCCAGGCACTTGAGATTCAGACGGCACTGCGCACCGAGCAGCTCGCCGCCCCCGCCGCGATCACCGCCGCGTTCGGGGCGACCACCCGCGCCGTCGTCGGCATCATCGCCGAGCTGAACCACCAGATCGCCGACCTCGAGGCCGAGTTGGCGACACATTTTGAGGCACACCCGGACGCCGACATCTACCTCTCCCTGCCAGGACTTGGTGTCATCCTCGGCGCCCGGGTGCTCGGTGAGTTCGGGGACGACCCGAACCGATACACCACCGCCAAGTCTCGCAAAAACTACGCCGGAACATCACCCCTGACGATCGCATCCGGCAAGAAACGCGCCGTGCTGGCCCGCCATGTCCGTAACCGACGCCTCTACAACGCGATCGACCAATGGGCCTTCTGCGCGCTGCAGAGCAGTCCCGGCGCCCGTGCCTTCTACGACCAACACCGCGCCGCTGGCGACCTGCACCACCAAGCCCTGCGCGCCCTGGGCAACCGCCTTGTCGGCATCCTCCACGGCTGCCTCCGCCACCACACCACCTACAGCGAACACACCGCCTGGGCGCACCGCCAAACCAGCCCGATCACCCGCGCCGCTTGACAAGTTACGACCCTGGGATGTCTACAGCAGCCTGTAGCATCCCGATTCTGATTTCATAATCCCAGTGGTGGTTTCATGCGCGTTTCGTTCTTGAACCAAAAGTCGGACGATCCGGTTGCAGAAAGCCGGTTGGGGGTGACCGTGATGGTATGGCTGGGCCACTCTGTCCTACTGATGCGGTTGTCGAAATCCGAGACAGGGACAGCCTGTCCGCGTTCGGCCCCGACAGCGCCGAGATCCATGTTCCCCCGGGGTTCTGACGACGCGGCCCTGCTGGTGGTGCGGGGCACGCAATGACCGCCACGATCGACCCGGCCGAGTTCTTCGGGGACGCGGCCATCCAGGATCCCTACCCGCTATACGCCCGGCTGCGGAGCGAGGGCGGCGTTCATCGCCTCGGAGATTCGGAGTTCTACCTGGCCAGCAGCTGGGCGGCGATCACCGACGTGGTCAACCGGCCCGAGGTCTTCTCGTCGAATCTCACCGCGACGATGACCTTCACCCCCAAGGGCGGGGTCGTCGCATTCCCGATGGACGGCGTGGGCGGCCCCACCCACATCCTGGTCACCGCCGACGACCCGGTGCACGCCGCGCACCGTAAGTTA
>CAIWCQ010000035.1 GCA_903911165.1 uncultured Actinomycetes bacterium
CCTGCTGGCTGATTTCCTCGGCCGGTCCGACCCGACGGCGGCACCCGCCCCCGCGGCGGCCGCAACCGGCGGCGCGGCCGGATCCTCGGCCATGGGCTCCGGTGCGTCCCCGCTAGGCGCGATGGGCGCCGGCGGGCAGTCCAGCAGTACCCGATCAGCACCGGCGGTCGCGCAACCGCTCGGCCGGGAAGATGACGCTGAGGACGAGGGTCAGGACCCCTCCGATGACGACGACTGGTGATGGTGCAGCGTCGGGTTACCCGGCCCCGGCCCCGAATGCCTTGCTGTGGCTGAGCCGAATTCGAGTAATTTCACCCATCCCTGCAGAGGTCTCGGGCCGCTAGCATTCGGCCTCATGAAGCCCGCATTGACAATCGTAGGTGCTGCTATCGCGGGCGCGGCGGTGACGGCAGCAGGATTCGGCATCGCGATGTCGCAGTCCCCCGATCAGGCAGCTGCCCAGGGCGCACCTCCCGCCCACATCGCGGCGTTCACCGGGAATATCACCCAGGCCGCAGCGCAAAACCAGGATTTCCGGCGGGTGTTGTTCACGGGCACGAAATCCCAACTCGTGGTGATGAGCATCCCGCCGGGCGGGGAGGTCGGCCAGGAAACACACCTGAACGTCGAACAGGTTTTCTTCTTCCAATCGGGAACCGGCGAGGCGAGTCTGGACGGGAAGAAGACGCCGATCGGCCCGGGCGACGTGGTCGTCGTGACGCCGGGCACCGACCATAACTTTCGCAACACCGGGGCCGTTCCGGTGAAGATCTTCACCATTTACGCCCCGCCGAACCACATCGACGGCCGCATCCACAAGACCCTTGAGGACGCGAATGCCGACACCGTCGACAGCGCATTCAGCCCGGGCTGACGACGAAGACGGTGATGGGTGTGCGGCGCTTCCTGGCAATGGTGGCGACGCTGACCCTGGTATTGCTCAATGCGGCCCCGGCCCTGGCAGTCCCCCCACCCGAGATAGATCCCGAGGCCACACCGGCGGATACCGTCGAGCCAGAGTTGCCCTTCGAACAACGTCGCTACTGCTCGGCGCCGACCACGCTGCCGAATTCCGAATTCCGCGATCCGCCTTGGGCAAGTACCTATCTGGACATCCCCGGGGCACAGCGGTTCGCCACCGGGGCGGGGGTCACGGTGGCGGTAATCGACACCGGAGTGAACGCCTCACCGCGGGTTCCGGCCGAACCCGGTGGCGATTTCATCGACGCGGCCGGTGACGGGTTGTCCGACTGCGATTCGCATGGAACCATCACCGCGTCCATCATCGCCGGCCGGGGTGCCCCGACGGACGCGTTCATCGGCGTGGCACCCGATGCGCGGCTGATCTCGTTGCGTCAGACCTCGGAGGCCTTCGAACCGGTCGACGTGCAGGTCGACCCGAATGACCCCAACACCACCCCGGCGGCGGCGTCGATTCGCAGCCTGGCGCGGGCCATCGTGCACGCAGCCAATCTTGACGCCGGTGTGATCAATATCAGCGAAGCGGCCTGCTTCAAGGTGGCCAGACCGGTCGATCAGGCCTCGCTGGGCGCAGCACTCAATTACGCCGTCAATTTCAAAGGCGCGGTGGTCGTCGTCGCGGCCGGCAACACCGGCGGTGATTGCAACCAGAACCCGCCGATCGACCCGTCCGGCACCAACGATCCTCGCGGCTGGCAGGACGTCCAGACGATCGTCACGCCGGCGTGGTACGACTCCCTGGTGCTGACGGTCGGTGGTATCGCACCCACCGGGGCGCCGAGTCCGTTCTCGATGCAGGGTCCGTGGGTGGGTGCGGCAGCACCCGCCGAGGATGTCACCGGCCTGGGTGGCAACGGCGAACCGGTGAACGCCCTGCAGGGTGCTGACGGGCCGGTCCCGATCGCCGGTACCTCCTTCGCCGCGGCCTACGTGTCAGGTGTGGCAGCCCTTGTGCGACAGCGCTTTCCGGAGTTGACGCCGGCAGAGGTCATCGACCGGATCGTATCCACCGCGCGCAATCCCGGCGGCGGCGTCGACAATGCCGTCGGCGCGGGCGTCATCGATGCCCACGATGCGCTCACGTGGGACGTTGCGACCGGCCCCGAGGAAGCGCTGCCCACTATCCAGCAACTACCGCCCCCGGTCGTGGTGCCGCCGCCCGATCGTGGGCCGATCACGGCCGTGGCGACCGGTGTGCTGGGCCTGGGATTGGCGCTGGCAGTGGTGGCTCTGGCCGGACGGGCGCTGAAGCGCCGATGAAGATCTCCAGAAACCCCGTGCGGCTGAGGTTCAGCACCGGCTACGCACTCGTCGTCGGCATTGCGGTCCCCGCTCTGGTGTTCCTCGTCCTCGACACCCACTACCAACGCTGGGCCATCTCGGTGGTGGCGGCGGCCGCCGTGCTGGCATTGGTCACCTTCCGCGGACGGCGGCTGACCGGTTGGGTGCGCACGCTGTTCGGGTGGATCTGGCGACGCCGCCGGGCGCCGGAGACGGCGTCGAAGGCCGTCGTCGGCGCCACCGTACTGCCGGGTGATCCGGTGGCCGTGCGCTGGCAGGGCGAGACCCTGGTCGCGCTCATCGAACTCATTGCCCGCCCCTTCACCCCGACCGTCATCGTCGACGGTCAGGCCCGAAGCGAAGACGTGCTCGACACCGCCATGCTGGAGCAGTTGCTGGCGGTGCACTGCCCGGACCTCGAAGCCGACGTGGTCTCCGCCGGGTACCGGATCGGATCGACCGCATCCGCCGAAGTACTGAGCATGTACGACGACGCCGTCGGATCGGACCCGGCACCGGCGCACCGCCGAACCTGGCTGATGCTGCGCGCCGACCCACTACGCACCCGGCACTCGGCGCAACGCCGCGATGCCGGCGCCGCAGGCTTGGCCCGCTACCTGGTGGCCTCGACGACGCGGATCGCCGACCGGTTGGCCGGGGTGGGAATCGACGCCCGCTGCTGCGCCGACTTCACCGATTTCGACGCCGCCACGATGATCAGCTTCGAACGGGAGAACTGGTCGAGGCTGCGCGGACCCGAATCGGTCACCGCGGCGTTCACCGCCGCAGGCGGTCCGGACGTGTGGTGGTCGGCGCCCGCGGATCGCACCATTACCCGAATCCGCATCGGCGTCGGGGCCGCACCGCGATCCACGGTGTTGCTGACCACCGCCGCGAAACGCAAGAAGCCCAAG
>CAIWCQ010000036.1 GCA_903911165.1 uncultured Actinomycetes bacterium
AGGCGTTGCGGTTGATCGTGGTCAACACCGGACAGGCCACCCACGAACTGGCAGTGGGCTCGGCGCGCGACATCGCCGCCCATGCCAACTCGATGATCGAGTCCGGCAGCGGAAAACACGATCACGGCAACGCGATTGCTATCAAGGCCGTGTCCGTCGAACCCGGCAAGACGGCCACCCTGCTCTACACCTTTGATGAGCCGGGAGAGTGGGCCATGGCATGTTTTGAACCTGGCCACTACGAAGGCGGCATGAAAGGCACGGTCGAGGTCGAACCGAAGCTCTGATGCTCACGACGACGACCCGGCTGCGACTCGCGCTGATCGCGGCGCTGTGCTGTATTGCCGTCGGGGTCGCGTTCTTCGTTGGGTCGCGACACCGCGAGCCGCCGGACACCGGCGCACCGAGCGCTGGCAGCGGGCAGACCGAACTGCAGAATCTCGACGAGGAGATGCTCATCGGCGAGAGCGTCGTCCCGCCACTGGAAGGGACGACCTGGGGCAGCATGGTCGCGATTCCTCGCGGCCCGCAGCCATCGGTGTCACCGGCCCCGTGTGTGCTGTTTCTGTCTCAGGGGCCGGCCGGAGAGAAGGGCCTGGCGATGAGGTCGTCGAAGAACGCCTCGATCGGCGTCACGCTGTCCGTCGGCGGCCCGAGCCCGGATCTTCCCGCGCTGCGCGAGGAGTGCGGAGTCTTCACCTTCGCCGGTCCGGGAGTGAATTCACGTGTCGAACTCGAACCGATGCCGGTCGCCGACCTTCCCGACGGTGCGATCAGCACGCTGATGCACTGCCGGACCGTCAAGACCGACCAGACACTGGTCTGGGACATCGCGTTGATCGTCGGCTATCACCGCGGCGTGCTGGTGACCGCGCAGTACACACCCGGCCCGCAGGGCGGGGCCTTCGATAATCAGCTTGCGTCCAGCCTGGGCGACGTATATCGGGCTCAAGTACAGAAACTCGACGATTAGACCTGAATCTTTACCCCCCGGCACCAACCGCGCTAACGGTCAGTTCGAAAGGACCCTGCTGTTTGTCGAGTATGTAGAAGGAAATCTGGCTGATGCTTGAGGGGTCCAAAGTCTGCGGCGCGGCGGGTGCGGGCTCAAGGCGCATGCCTACCGCACGGAAGCCCTCAACAGGAAGGTCGTAGATCTGCTGGACGGCGGCCTCAGTGGAGAAACGCTGAACGTAGGACCAGCGCTGCCCAGCAGTGCCCACCCTCAACAAGTAGGTCTTACCGTCGCCTACCGCACGCACGCGGAGCATCCGCGCGCCCGCGGCCCTTCTGCCGATATCGGGATCCTGCGGACCGCGGGCCGAGGCGAACCCGCCATTGTTCTCCAGCGAGATGGATCCGGAGAACACGAGGCCGCCGTTGCCGAACCTCACGCTCGAGGTGGACAACCCGCCCATGACGGGGTCGTTGATCGTCGTCCAGGTAGCCACCTCGTCGGCATCGGCGAAGTCGACAAGAGGCGCGCCCAGCTCCTCCGTTGGCTGAGCGGACGAGCGAGAAGTCTCGCCGGTGTGCGTCGTCTCGAACGCTTCGCTGGTGCGCCCGTCGTTGGCACACGATGCAACCACAAACGCCACGCAGGCCAACCCAACACCCCAGCGACGCCGCTTCGTCTGATCGCCTGTCGACTCGCGGGCCTGACGACTGTTCATCTCATCAATGTATCGCCGGAGCAGTCACCGAGACGCGGGTGATAGAGGTCCGGGATTTGGAGTCAGTAAGCTCAGCGCTGTGGAACTCAAAGGAGCAAGTGCAATCGTCACGGGCGGGGCATCCGGAATCGGCGCCGCCACTGCCCGCCAGCTCGCCGATCTCGGCGCCCGCGTCGTCATCGCTGACATGCAGGCCGACCGCGGGAATAAGCTCGCCGAGGAAATCGGCGGCGTATTCGTCGAGGTCGACGTCACCAACACCGAGCAGATCGTCGACGCGGTCAACACCGCGATGGATCTCGGTCCCCTTCGTGCACTGGTCAATTCGGCCGGGGTGGGCTGGGCGCAGCGCACCATCGGCAAGGACGGGGAATTCGCCTCGGCCCACGATCTCGACGCCTACCGCAAGGTCATCGCGATCAACCTGGTCGGCACCTTCGACTGCATCCGCCTAGCGGCCACCGCGATGAGTCGGCTCGAACCCACGGCAACCGGTGAACGCAGCGCAATCGTCAACATGACCAGTGTCGCGGCATTCGACGGCCAGATCGGACAGGCGGCGTACTCGTCGTCCAAGGGCGGGGTGGTAGGACTCACACTGCCGGTGGCCCGCGACCTGGCGGCCGTCGGAATCCGGGTCAACACCGTGGCACCGGGCCTGATCGACACCCCCATCTACGGCGAGGGCGAGCATGCAGAGGCCTTCAAAGCCAAACTCGGTCAGTCGGTGCTTTTCCCGCACCGCCTCGGCAAGCCTGAGGAACTGGCCTCGATGGTCATCGAACTGATCACCAACTCCTACATGAACGCCGAGGTGATCCGGGTCGACGGTGGGATCAGGATGCCGCCCAAGTAGGAAGCCGGCGTCAGCGCCGACACAAAAGTGCGCCCGAAGGGATTCGAACCCCCAACCTTCTGATCCGTAGTCAGATGCTCTATCCGTTGAGCTACGGGCGCCGTATTCAGTTGTGCGTGGCTGACGCATCAGCCGCGGCGGAGGCGAGAGGATTTGAACCTCCGGTCCCCTTTAAGGGGGACAACTCATTAGCAGTGAGTCCCATTCGGCCGCTCTGGCACGCCTCCCGAACCACCGAGAGCGTACACAGGCCCGATAACGCATGGCAAAGCCGTCCTGATCCGATTCCGGTCCGGCCGGGGTCCCGCCTAGACTCAAGGCGGTGACCGCTCGCCTGCGCCCGGAACTGGCCGAGCTTCCGGCATATACGCCAGGGAAGACCGTGCCGGGCGCCATCAAACTGGCCAGCAACGAGACCGTGGATGCCCCGCTGCCCAGCGTCCGGGCTGCCATCTCAGCGGCCATCGACTCCCTCAACCGGTACCCGGATAACGGGCATGTGGAACTACGGGAGCAGTTGGCCAAACACGTCGACTTCGCCCCGGAACACATCGCCGTCGGTTGCGGCTCGGTGAGCCTGTGTCAGCAGCTGATTCAGATCACCGCGGCGGCCGGCGACGAGGTGATATTCGGTTGGCGCAGCTTCGAGGTGTATCCGCTGCAGGTGCGGGTGGCCGGTGCCAGCCCGGTGCAGGTGCCGTTGCGCGATCACACCTTCGACCTTGACGCGATGGCGGCCGCCATCACCGATGCCACCCGACTGATCTTCATCTGCAACCCGAACAACCCGACGTCGACCGTCGTCGACCCCGATGCGCTGGCCCGGTTCGTCGCCGCGGTGCCCACCGACATCCTCGTCGTCATCGACGAGGCCTACGCCGAGTACATCCGCGACGGTCTGCTGCCCGACAGTCTGGGTCTGGCCCGCGAGCACCGCAATGTGGTCGTGCTGCGGACCTTTTCCAAGGCTTACGGTCTGGCCGGGCTGCGGGTGGGCTACGCCGTCGGTGATCCGGCGGTGATCACCGCGCTGGGCAAGGTGTACGTGCCGTTCACCGCCAGCACCCTCGCCCAAGCCGCCGCGATCGCGTCCCTGCAGTCCGCCGATGAACTGCTCGCCCGCACCGACGCGGTGGTCGCCGAACGCCGCCGGGTCAGCGCCGAACTCACCACTCTCGGGTACCGATTTCCGCCATCGCAGGCCAACTTCGTGTGGCTGCCGTTGGCCGAGCGCATGACGGAATTCGCCCAGCAGGCCGCTGAGGCCCGGGTGCTGGTTCGCCCGTTTCCCGGCGACGGTGTGCGGGTGACGATCGGCGCGCCAGAAGAGAACGACGCGTTCCTGCGCTTCGCCGGCGGCTGGATCAGATCCTGATCGGCAAATCCGGCGCGTCGCGCTGTGCCGCGACCCGGTAACGTCGATGTCAGCCGCGAACCCATCAGGAGGATCAGCCATGGGCAGGATCTACGACGATGTCACCGATCTGATCGGACACACCCCGCTGGTGCGGCTCAACCGGCTGACCGAAGGGCTCGGGGCGCAGGTTGTCGTCAAACTCGAGTTCTACAACCCCGCCAACAGCGTCAAGGACCGCATCGGGGTCGCGATCATCGACGCCGCGGAACGCTCCGGTGAGCTCAAGCCCGGCGGGACCATCGTCGAGGCGACCAGCGGCAACACCGGCATTGCCCTGGCGATGGTGGGCGCCGCCCGCGGTTACAAGGTGATCCTCACCATGCCGGAGACGATGTCCACCGAGCGCCGGGTGATGTTGCGCGCCTACGGTGCCGAGATCGTCTTGACCCCGGGGTCGGAGGGTATGGCGGGAGCGGTGGCCAGGGCCAAGCAGATCATCGCCGAGACGCCCAACGCGGTCTCGGCCGATCAGTTCGCCAACCCGGCCAACCCGGCGATCCACGAGAAGACCACCGCCGAGGAGGTCTGGGCCGATACCGACGGCAAGGTCGACATCTTCATCGCCGGTGTCGGCACCGGCGGCACGGTGACCGGTGTCGGCCACGTCCTCAAAGCCCGCAAACCTGGCGTGCAGATCGTCGGGGTCGAACCCGTCGACTCCCCGTTGCTGACCGAGGGCAAGGCCGGCCCGCACAAGATCCAGGGCATCGGCGCCAACTTCGTCCCCGAGGTGCTCGATCGGGAGATCTACGACGAGATCATCGACGTCAGCCTCGATGACTCGATTCGGGTGGCCCGGGATTTGGGCACCCGGGAGGGCATCCTCGGCGGCATCTCCTCCGGCGCGATCGTCTGGGCGGCACTGGAACTGGCCAAGCGCCCGGAGAACGCCGGCAAACTCATCGTGGCGATCGTCTGCGACTACGGCGAGCGCTACATCTCGACGGTGCTCTTCGAGGACATCCGGGATTGATCACTCCGTGACCCTGCTGTCGGTTCTGCGCGAGGACCTCCGCAACGCCCGGAGCCACGACCCGGCCGCGCGCGGAGATCTGGAGAACGCCCTCGTCTACTCCGGCTTGCATGCCATCTGGTCCTACCGGCTGGCCCACCGGATGTGGTCGAGGCCGCCGTTACGCGGGCCCGCGCGGATTCTGAGCCAACTCACCCGATCCCTCACCGGAATCGAGATCCACCCGGGTGCGCGGATCGGCCGGCGGTTCTTCATCGATCACGGTATGGGTGTGGTGATCGGAGAGACCGCCGAGATCGGCGACGACGTGATGCTCTACCACGGGGTGACCCTCGGCGGACGGACGATGCAGCAGGGCAAACGTCATCCCACCCTGGGCGATCGGGTGACCGTCGGGGCCGGGGCCAAGATCCTGGGTCCGGTGCGTATCGGCGATGACAGCGCCGTTGGCGCGAACGCGGTCGTCACCCAGGATGTGCCGGCGGATTCGATCGCGACCGGCATCCCCGCCGTCATCCGCGCGCGTACCGAAAAGCAGCGGGAGCCGTTGGTGGACCCGACCACCTACATCGACCCGGCCATGTACATCTGACCATGTACATCTGAGTAACCTCTGAACCCATGAGCACCCACGATTCCCTCGACGTCGAGGTCAAAGACAATGTCGCCCAGGTCACGCTGATCGGGCCGGGCAAGGGCAACGCCATGGGCCCGGAGTTCTGGGCCGAGATGCCGGTGGTCTTCGCCGACCTCGACGCCGACCCTGAAGTCCGGGCGATCGTGCTGACCGGTTCGGGAAACAACTTCTGCTTCGGCCTCAACCTGCTCACCATGGGCAACACGCTGTCCGACACCATGGCCTCGGACGTCTCGGCGCGACCGCGGATGGACTTCCACACCCACCTCAAAGCACTGCAGCGGTCCATCACCGCGGTGGCCGACTGCCGGACACCGACCATCGCCTCGATCCACGGCTGGTGCATCGGCGGCGGGGTGGACCTGATCAGCGCGGTGGACATCCGCTATGCCAGCGCCGACGCGAAGTTCTCGGTGCGCGAAGTGAAACTGTCCATCGTCGCCGATGTCGGCAGCCTGGCCCGGCTGCCCTACATTCTCAACGACGGCCACCTGAGGGAGTTGGCACTGACCGGCAAAGACATCGACGCCGGCCGCGCAGAGAAAATCGGTCTGGTCAACGACGTCCTGCCCGATGCCGCGGCGACGTTGGCCGCGGCGCACGCCACCGCCGCGGAGATCGCGTCGAACTCGCCCCTGGTGACCCGCGGCATCAAGGACGTCCTCGACGAGCAGCGCACCGCCGACGTCGCCGCCAGCCTGCGCTACGTGGCGGCGTGGAACTCCGCGTTCCTACCGTCGCGGGATCTCAAGGAGGGCATCTCGGCGATGTTCGCCAAACGAGAGCCGAACTTCACCGGGGAGTAGCAGCGACACGTTCCCGACCCACGACCCACGACCCACCGAGCATTTGACGAAAGCCATCATGTCCGAGGATCAGAGCACAGACATCCCACCGAACCACCTCTCCATTGATCAGCACAGCCCCTTCTACAGCGAAGAGGCGCTCCGCCGCGGCGTGGGCATTCGCTTTAACGGCGCCGAAAAAACCAATGTGTGCGAATACAACGTGGCCGAAGGTTGGGTGCGTGTTGAAGTTCCCACCGCTAAGGATCGCCGCGGAAATCCCATGGTCGTCAAGCTCAGCGGCACGGTTGAACCGTATTTTCGCCTCGCGGAATAGCTCGGTAGCGCCGCGGAGCTGTCGCGACATGGGACGCAAACCCAGCGACGACTACGACCCTGGAGAGCCGAGTAAGCGGGCGCCCAATTGCCCGTGGCCGCGTGGGAGCGTTAGGTGTTGACCATGACCGGACAAACGAGGTAGCGGGTGGCATCGAACACAGGCGGCACGGCCGCCGGGGTCGCCGTCGTGACAACTCGCCGGGTCGACGACGACCACGTCGCTGACTATCTGCTGTGGAGTGAGAAGGTTCGGGCCTGCCTGGAACGGACGCCAGGGTTCGTTTCGGCA
>CAIWCQ010000037.1 GCA_903911165.1 uncultured Actinomycetes bacterium
CCACCGCCCTCTTGGAGCGAGTCGGTGTGGCCAACCAGGCGCAAAAATACCCGGCCCAGCTTTCCGGCGGTCAACAGCAGCGGGTGGCGATCGCACGATCGCTGGCGATGGACCCGAAAGTGATGCTGTTCGACGAACCGACCAGCGCGCTGGACCCGGAGATGATCAACGAGGTGCTGGCGGTAATGACCGGCCTGGCCGGTGACGGAATGACCATGCTGGTGGTCACGCACGAGATGGGCTTCGCCCGCCGAGCCGCCGACCGGGTGGTGTTCATGGCTGATGGCGCGATCGCTGAGGACGCCACGCCGGCCGAGTTTTTCGACAACCCACGAACGGATCGAGCGAGGGACTTCCTCGGCAAGATCCTCAACCACTAAGGGCGAAAGGAACTCTCATGCCCAATTTCTCCTGGCGCCTCATCGGCGCCGCCGTCCTGACGATCACACTGCCGCTCACCGCGACTGCATGCAGTGGCGGTGGCAGTGGCGGTGGCAGCGGGGACGGGAACAAGATCGTCGTCGGGACGAAGTTCGACCAACCCGGTCTCGGGCTGAAGAAGCCCGACGGCACGATGACCGGGTTCGACGTGGATGTCGCCCGGTACGTGGCCAAGGAACTCGGCTATAGCGAGGATCAAATCGAGTGGAAGGAATCCCCGTCGGCCCAGCGGGAGACCCTCATTGAAAACGGTCAGGTGAAGTACATCGTCGCGACCTACTCGATCACCGATAAGCGCAAAGAGAAGGTCGACTTCGCCGGGCCGTATCTGCTCACCGGGCAGAGCCTGCTGGTGGCCGCCGCCAACACCGATATCACCGGCCCGGAGTCGTTGCAGGACAACAAGAAACTCTGCTCGGTGACGGGTTCGACGCCGGCGCAACGCATCAAAGACAAGTATCCGGGCGTGCAACTGCAGCAGTATGACACCTACTCGGCATGTGTCGAGGCGCTCAAGAACGGCGCCATCGATGCCGTCACCACCGATGAGGTGATCCTGGCCGGCTACGCCGCGCAGTCCCCCGGTGCGTTCAAAATCGTCGGCAAGCCGTTCTCCGAGGAGCGCCTCGGCATCGGCGTGAAGAAGGACGACGGCGAGCTGCGCGCCAAGATCAATGACGCGCTGGAGAAGATGGAGAAAGACGGCGCCTGGAAGGCCGCGTTCGAGAAGAATCTCGGCCCCGCCGGCATCACTGCCCCCGAACCGCCGCGTATCGATCGTTACTGACGTCGGCGGCCCAACGTCTCTCGGCGACTGACGTGGAGGTCCTCAACGAGTATCGCGGCCAGATCATCGAGGCCTTCTGGATCACGATCCAGCTGACGGTGTTGTCCGCCCTTGGTGCGCTGATCCTCGGCACCGTCGTGGCCGCGATGCGACTGGCACCCGTGCCGACGCTCAACTGGCTCGGCACCGCCTATGTCAACGTGCTGCGCAACACTCCGCTGACGCTGGTGATCCTGTTCTGCTCCTTCGGCCTGGCACAGACCCTGGGTGTGACCCTGGTCGATCCGACGTCGCCGACGTCGATCCGCGACAGCAACTTTCGGTTGGCGGTGTTGGGGTTGACGCTCTATACCGCGGCGTTCGTCTGCGAGACGGTGCGGGCCGGGGTGAATACCGTGCCGCTCGGACAAGCCGAGGCTGCGCGGTCGCTGGGGTTCACCTTCGGCCAGAACATGCGGATCATTCTGCTGCCACAGGCCTTCCGGGCGGTGATCATCCCGCTCGGCTCGGTCTTGATCGCACTGACCAAGAACACCACGATCGCCTCCGTGATCGGCGTGGCCGAAGCAGCCCTGCTGATGAAGGAGATGATCGAGAACACCGCCGCGCTGTTAGTGGTCGGCGCGATCTTCGCGGTCGGTTTTGTCGTCCTGACGCTGCCGTTGGGGTTGTTGTTCGGCTGGTTGGGCAGGCGTTTGGCGGTGGTCCGTCAGTGACGAACGCGTCGGTACTGTTCGACGCGCCCGGTCCTCGCGCCCGGGTGCGAAACGCGGCGATCTCAGTGGCCGCGCTCGCGGTGTTCGCATTGCTGGCGTCGGTGGTGGTCGCCAAACTGATCGGCAAGGGCCAGTTGACCGCG
>CAIWCQ010000038.1 GCA_903911165.1 uncultured Actinomycetes bacterium
AACGTGCTGGCGTACACCGCCGCACTTATGGCGCATCGAGTCGACGTTAGGGAACGGTGTGCATTCACCGGCCTGCGCACCGCCGGTGACCGCGTGACCGGTGTGGACACCTCGGCCGGACCCATCTCCACCGACCACGTGGTACTCACCGGTGGCCCGACTCTCGGCGAGGTGGGCGCGCTGGCCGGTGGGCGCATTCCGGCCGGCGGTGCGCGTCATCAGGTGGTGGTCACTGAACGGGTTCCCTCGGTGGACGTCACCGGGCTGCCGATGGTTTTCGACGTAGCATCCGGAATCTACTGGCGGCCCGACGAAGCCGGCGGATTGCTCTGGGGGATGAGCAATCCCGACGAGCAGCCCGGTGAGGCTGAGCACTTCGATTCGGTGTACTACGCCCAGGCACGCGATCGCCTCGAGATGCTTCTGCCCGCGGTGGCGGGGTTGGGTCTGCGTCGAACCTGGTCGGCGACGATCGACTACACCTGCGACCACACCCCCATTCTGGGTCCACTGCTCACCGATGACGGACCGGTGAGCGGCACCGTGGTGGCCAGCGCAGCGGGGCACGGCATGATGTGGGGGCCGGCGGTCGCCGAGGTGGCCGCCGACCTCGTCATCACCGGAGAGTGTTCCTGGCTGGATTTGATCGACCTCGGCTTAGACCGGTTCGACGCGCACGGCAACAGTCGCCTGGCACCCGATCCGATTTCGTTGCCGTTCCCGGAAAGCATTGCCCAACAAGAGAAAGCATGGACAAGATGAGTGAAGCTGTTACTACCCCCGTACTCGCCGATGCCGTCAACGCCGAGTTGGAGGACTGGGGTCCACTGGAGGAGGCCACCGGTGCGCCGATGGCGACCCACGGCGTTGAACTCTGGGCGCAGGGCACGGCATCGGCAGGCATCTGGCAGTGTGCGCCGGGTCCGTCGCACTGGGTACTCGACACCAACGAGGTGATTTACTTGGTGGCCGGCCGGATGACGGTGACACCCGATGGCGGGGCGTCCAAGGAGATCGGGGTGGGTGACATCGCGGTGTTCCCGCTCGGCTGGTCGGGCACCTGGGAGATCCACGAAACCGTTCGCAAGGTCTACTCGATCTTCTGATCTCTGCGAATCACCAACGCGTCCACCGCGATCGCGCCGACGGGCGAGACGATGATCGGGTTGGCCTCGACCGCATCGATGACATCGCCGAGTTCGGTTGCCAGCTGCGAAAATCCGGCGATCGCCTCGGCGAGGGCGTTGATATCGGCCGCGGGTTCACCGCGCCAGCCGCTCAGTAGCTTCGCGACTCGAAGGGAGTGCATCATCTCGAGGGCCTGAACAGTCGAGATCGGCGGGCACGCGACGGCGCGGTCGGCGAGCAGCTCAATCAGGGTTCCGCCGGTGGCGACGATCACCAGTGGACCGAAATTGCCGTCGCGAACCACGCCGACCGAAACCTCGACACCGGGTCGCGCCATCGCATGCACGCTCACGGCCGGACCCAGTCGTTCGGTCATCGACCGGTAGGCCTCGCGCAGCGCCGTCGCATCGGCCACCCCGAGAACCACACCGCCCACATCGCTCTTGTGATCGGCGCCTGAGGTCTTCAACGCCATCGGATAGCCGACCTGGTCAGCCGCCGCCAGCACCTCGTTGAGATCGTGGGCGACCGCGGTCGCGGCAACCGCGATACCGTAGGCGGCCAGGAGCGCGAACCCGTCGTGGGTGCTCCAGTCGTCGGCGGCCAGCCGCGATGACCACCGGCGCTGGCGATCGATGTCGATGGCGGCAACGGCAGCGCCGCCCGGTTTCGGCCAGCTTGCCAAATGGCCCAGCGCGGCAATCCCGCTTCGCGCGTTTTCCAGCACCGCAATACCGTTGCTGCGCAAGCGTTCCGCGGTGGTCCTATCGACAGCGGACGCTACCGAAGCCAGTACCGAGATCGGCGCTTCGGTGCTTGCCGCAACCTCGATGATGGCGTCGGGGTAGGCGGTGTCACCGTCGAATTCGCTGACCAGGTCGACGGCCAGTGCGGTCACCGCGACCGCGGGATCGTCGACGATCGCCTTCAGACTGCTGCTGAACAGTGTTCGGGTGTCGGCACCGGTGCCCCACAGGTCCAGTGGGTTGGTGGCGATCAGTCCTTCGTCGAGCAGATCGGTGATGGTGGTCAGCGTGGTGTCGCCCAGTTCGGCGAACTCGACCCCCAAGTCGTGCGCGAGATCGGCGCACAGCGCCCGTTCAGCCCCGGAGTCGTGAATGGTGGCGATCCCGACCGAACCCGGTCGGCGTCGTCGGCCGGACTCGAAAAGCTCGATGGTGTCGCATAATTCGGCCATATCGCTCACCCGGACCGCGCCGGTCTGTGCGCAGAAGGCCTGCCACCCGATGTCCTCGCCGGCCAGCGCCCCGGAGTGCGCAGCCACCATTTCCCGGCCGCGCGGGGAGTGGCCGACCGACAGAATCACGACGGGCACGTCCTGTTCTGCTGCACGATGCAGGGCGGCGCGCAGTCTGCCCACCGCCCTCGGTGTTTCCAGCAGCAGTGCGATCAGGGTGGTGCCGGGATCATCGAGCGCGTAGTCGACGTAGTCGGCGGCGCCGGTGACCAGTTCCTGACCGGAGGAGACCGCCAACCGGAAGCCGAACCCGCGGTTCGCGCGCAGCAGGGTGGAGAACGCTGATCCCGAGTGGGTGATCAGTGAAACCCCCCCGGCCGCTAGGGGATCGGGTTCCAGGTAGCCCAGTGCCCGCAGTCCGGTCACGTTGTTGACGAACCCCATGCATCCCGCACCGCAGAGCGCCATCCCGGCTGCCGTCGCGACCGCGGAGATCTCCTCCCGCAAGCCCGTGGTGTGGGCGGAACCGAACACGACCGCACCGCGTGCGCCGGCGGCTGCCGCGGCTTCGAGTTCGTCGCGCAACGCCGCGTCGGGTACACCCAGAAGCACCAGATCAACCGGTTCATCGAGGGCGGCCAGCGACGGTGCGCAGGCGACCCCGTTGATGTGGTCGTAGCGCGGATTCACCAGATGCATCCGCGCGGTACTGCGCATGCCCTCGACGATCATCCGGGCCCCGAAGCTGTCGGGCCGGGCACTGGCGCCAACCAGCGCCACCGACCGCGCGCCGAGCATCGCGTCGACCGCGGTGCTGCGGAGTGTGCCCTTGGGCGGACTCGCGGTCAGGAGCGCCTGCCCAGTGCCGAGAGCACCTTCCGGCCGCCGCGCTTCTTGTCGGCAAGTGCGGCCTTGGCGGCCTGCCAGCCGGGGATGCCGCACACTCCGCCACCGGCGTGGGTGGCGGAACTTCCGTTGTACAGCCCGGCGATCGGGGTGCGGTAGTCGGCGAAACCCGGTGCGGGCCGCATGTGGAACAACTGTTCCAACGAGAGTTCGCCGTGGAAAATGTTTCCACCGATGAGCCCGTACTCCACTTCCATCTCGTGGGGGCCGACGATGTCGCGATGCAGGATCGAACCTTTGAACCCCGGCGCCACCTCGTCGTAGAGGTCGATGAGCCGATCGGTGTAGGCCTCGAGTTCCTCGGTGTGCGGTTCGCTCGCCCACTCCGACGGCACCCACTGGGTGAACAGCGACATGATGTGGGTGCCATCGGGATTGAGCGTCTTGTCCAGCGTGGTGGGGATGACGCTGTCGCTGAACGGCGCGAGGGCGGGCCGACCGGCGCGGGCATCTTGGAAAGCCGCCTCGATGAACTCCATGGTCGGGGCCATCTCAACCGACCCGGTGTGATGTTCAGCCTGTCCGTGGCTGGGATCGGCGGTGAAGTTCGGCAACTCGCCCAGGGCGAGGTTGATCTTGACCACCCCGCTTCGGGTCTTCCAGTGCTCGATGTCGTTGACGAAATCATCGGGAAGTTCGTGGCGGGGAATCTGATCCAGGAATGCGGTACGGGGATGCAGTGTGGTCACCACCAGCGGGGCGTGGATCTCGTCGCCGTTGTCGAGTGTGACGCCTTGAACGCGGCCGTTGCGCACCAACACCTTTGACACTCGAGCCTTGGTGCGGATCTCGGCGCCGAAGCCGCGGGCCGAGCGTGCGATCGCTTCTGACACCGCGCCCATGCCACCTTCCGGGTAGCCCCAGCTCCCCATCTGGCCGTCGCCAACGTCACCGATCGAGTGGTGCGCCATGACGTAGGCGGTGCCCGGCTCGTACGGTCCGGCCCAGGTGCCGATTACGCCGTTGACCGCCAACGAGCCCTTGATCTGGGGGGACTCGAACCAGTCGTCGAGGAGATCGGCGACGCTCATGGTGAGCAGCCGGGTCACGTCCGCGGTGCTGCGGACCGTGATGCCCCGCTTACTCCACGCGAGCTTGGCCAGCTCAGCTAGATCCGTGGGGCGGCGGGAGCCGATCTTGGGTGGCACCTGCGTCAGCAGGGGCCCGAGAAAGTCGCCGAGCCCTTCGAGCCACGCGTTCCACTTGGGATAGGCGTCGGCATCCTTCTTTGACCACTTGGCCAGTTCCGCGTGTGTGCGGGCCGGGTCCTCGTAGATCGTCAAAGACCCCCCCTCGGGGAAGGCCTGGTAGTACGGACCCATCGGGTGCACCTTGTATCCGTGCCGTTCCAGGCTGAGGTCCTTGACGATGGTGGGCGGCATCAGACTCATCACGTACGACAGGCGCGTCACTCGTAGATGCGGGGCGTCCTCCCACGGCGACTCAGTGGTCGCCGAACCGCCGAGTGATCCGCGCGCTTCCAGCACCAGGGTGCGCGCACCCGAGCGAGCCAGATAGGCGGCTGAAACCAAGCCGTTGTGACCGCCGCCGATGACGATGGCATCGTAGTTACTGGACATGAGCGCCCTCCGGTGATCTCGCGAATATCCTGACTGACTGTTCAATCTAACCAGGTGTTACGCTTCGGACAAGTGTTGGCGCCGATAGAGAGCACACGAAGATGGCAGAACCTGCGACCGCGACCGAGAACAACGAAGCGCGGCGAATTCAGATGTTACGCGCGGCGACCGAACTGATCTGTGAGCGCGGATTCGGCGAGACCCGGATCTCCGATGTCGCCAAGCGTGCGGGCGTGAGTTCAGCCTTGGTGATCTACTACTTCGGAACCCGCGATCGATTGCTGGTTGACGCGCTGCGGTTCTCCGAGGAGTCGTTCTACGAGGCGGCAGAACGCATGCTTGCCGAGGTGCCGTCCGTGCGGGAGAGAATTTCGCTGCTGATCGAGTGGACCTGTGTCCCGTCGAGTGCCGGGGAGATACCGGGTGCCTGGGGACTGTGGTTTGACCTGTGGGCGCAGGCCTTCAGGCATGAGGAGGTCAAAGCCGGCCGAGTGGAACGCGATGCGCGCTGGCGACGGATGATCGTTGATGCAATCGAATCTGCCGGATCCGAAACCGGGATTCATCCCTCGATGTTCGCGCTCGAATTTTCCGCTTTGCTCGACGGTCTTTCGATCCAGGTAGCCCTCGACGATCCCGAGGTCGACTCGCAGGTGGCCTACGACATCGCCATGCGATTCGCCGAACGCGAACTCAACCTGCCCGCCGAACGGCGGCGCACTCGTTCGCAATCGCTCGCCGGGACCCAATCGACCGCCGGGACCAAGTCGCTCGCCGGGACCCAATCGACCGTCGGGACTAAGTCGACCGGCGGACGCCGGCGGGCCCGCTGAGAGATCAGCCGGATTCGGCGGTAGGCGAGGCCGGGCTGCGGTGCAGGACTCGAATCGCGTCGGCTGCACACACGCAACGGACCGCCATACCAGCGTGGAAACCGACCGATTGCGGACCGGAATGATTGGGTACATCGACTACCAGATCGGTCGGTTCGCCGACGTCGACATGCACCTGGGTGGAGGCACCGAGGTAGACGACCTCAGACACGGTGCCGCCGATCGCGTTGTAACCAGCGGCCACGGGCTCATCGGGTAACTGCACGGTGATGCGTTCGGGACGGATCACCATGGCGGCAGGGCCCGGTGCACAGCCGCCGTCGACCGCCGCGTGCAGCCGTGTCGACATTGCCGAGCACACGGCTACACCGGCGCTGCATTCGAGCACCTCGGCATCAAAGATGTTCGCCGCGCCGAGAAAGCCCGCGACGTAAGTCGTTGCGGGGGCGGTGTAGACCTCCTGCGGCGGGCCGACCTGCTCCACTCGTCCGTGCGCCAGCACGGCGATCTGGTCGCTCATGGTCAGCGCCTCTTCCTGGTCATGGGTCACGTAGACAAAGGTGATCCCGACCTCGCGCTGGACCGATCGAAGCTCGAGTTGTAGTTGCTTGCGCAGCTTGGCATCCAGTGCGCCCAGCGGTTCGTCGAGCAGCAGTACCCGCGGCCGCAGAACCAGTGCGCGCGCCAACGCGATCCGCTGTTGTTGCCCGCCGGAGAGTTGGGCGGGCTTGCGCTTGGCGAAGGTGTTCATCTGCACTAGTTCGAGGGCGGCGCCGACGCGCTCGGCGGTCTCGACCTTGGTGGCTTTGTGATAGCGCAGCCCGAAAGCGACGTTGTCCCATACGTTCATGAACGGGAAGAGTGCATAGGACTGGAAGACGGTGTTGACCGGTCGCTTGTGTGGAGGATCGGAGATGACGTCCCGGCCGTCGAGTTCGATTCGCCCTGAATCGGGTTTCTCGAAGCCGGCAATCATCCTCAGGGTGGTGGTCTTGCCGCATCCGGAGGCGCCCAGCAGGGAGTAGAACTGTCCGGCCGGGATATCTAGGTCGATGCCGGAGACCGCAGGGACTCCGTCGTAGGCTTTGACCAGCTTTTCCAGCCGGATCGCACCGCCGCTCACCAGACCCTCCGGAGTGCGGTCAGACCGCCACCGCGTTGGTGAGTCGCGCGAAATTCGCGGCGAAGCGATCCACATCGGCATCGGTGTGCTGGACGGACAACAACCATTGCTCGATCTTGCCCCACGGTGGGAGGAAAACCCCACCGTTGTGTTGCATGAGCCAGTGCAGGTGCCCGATGCCGGTGTCGATCTGCAGGAAATCGCGGAACTCCCGGACCGGTTCGCTGCGGAACGTCACGCAGCCCTTAGCTCCCACGCTCACGATGCGCCAACCGTAACCGTGCTCGGCAATAGTCGCTTCCAGACTGGACCGTAGCCGGGTGGCGAGGTGATCGAGATGGGTGTACGCCTGCGGGGTGAGCACTTCGGAGAGATTGGCTCGGGTGGCGGCCATCGCGAGCGGGTTGCCGTTGAAGGTGCCGACCTGTTCGTAGCGACCATCGGCGATCGCCGACATGACCGCGTTCGTACCGCCGATAGCGGCCACCGATATGCCGCCCCCCAGTGCCTTGGCCAGACAAACCATGTCCGGCGTCACGCCGGAGAGTCCGGTGACTCCGGCGGGCCCGGTGGTGAACCCGGTCTTCACCTCGTCGAAGATCAGCAGTGCTCCGGCCGCGTGCAGCAGCCCTCGGATCGCGGCCAGATAACCGTCGTCGGGCGGGATGATGCCGGCGTTCATCATCACCGGTTCAACGATCATGCCGGCGATCCGGCCCGGATGCTCGGCGAGTGCCCGGGCGACCGCCTCCGGGTCGTTGAACGGCACGATCACGACCAGATCCCTGATAGCAGAGGGGATTCCACTGTTGCCAGGAACGCCGTTCGGGTGGTCGCGGGGGCCAATCTCGTCAGCTTCCGGGAGCACTGACACCTGCACCGAGTCATGGTGGCCGTGATAGCAGCCCTCGACTTTGATGATGAGGTCGCGTCCGGTTACTGACCGAGCGAGATGCACGGCGTCCATGGTGGCTTCGGTCCCGGAGTTGGCGAATCGCCACTGCGGCAGGCCGAAGCGGCGGGCAAGCTCGCCGGCGTTCCAGATGGCGTCCTCAGTGGGTTGCGCGAAATGGGTTCCGCGGCGTACCCGGTCACTGACCGCGGCGACTATCGCAGGGTGCGCATGGCCGGCGATGGATGCGCCGTAACCGCCGTGCATGTCGACGTACTCGGTGCCGTCGACGTCGTACACCTTCGATCCGGCACCATGGCTCATCCACACCGCCTGTGGTTGGGCGATCTGCCAGTTCGAGGTCGCGCTACCGGCCAGGTGTTCACCGGCCAAGGCGATGAGTTCGGTGCTTCGCGGTTGGCGGCGCAGGAATACCTGCTCCTCTTGAGCGATCAGGGCGTCGATGTCGCCCCGAACCGGTCGTGCGATTGCCGGCGATACCACGGGAAACCTCCACTCGATTGCCCGGTTTACCTGGGAGGAGGCGGACCGGACAAATCCTGACTGAGCGTTCAGTCTATGTCAGAGGCTACGAGACGACAAGATGGAAACGCGGAGATCGCCGCAACGACGGGCAGCGGCACCCAAAGTGTGTAAGAGTCCAATACCTGAGTAATCGTTGAGTCCGGAGGTCCAGATGCCAGCCGCCAACCATTCCGGTTCAAGCCGCCGACAGTTCCTGCTGCGCGCCGCACTGCTTGCCGGCGGTACCCCCGCGATGGTGGCGTTCCTGAACGCCTGTGCCAAGGCCGAACAGACGTCGTCGTCGGCACCGAGCCTGAAGATCGCCTCACCGGATAAACCGGTTACCTGGGACATTCTCAAGGACAACGAACCCATCGCCGATGGCCTCGCTCCGGAGAAGTCCGCGACGCTGCAGCTCTACAGCTACGCCGACTACGTCTCGCCCGATGCCGTCAAGTCATTCGAGGAGAAGTACGGCGCCACCGTTGCGGTCTCAACCTTCAACGACACCGACGAGGCGATCACTAAGATCCGAGCCGGCAGCGTCGACTATGACGTCTTCTTCCCGAGCTATGACCAGATCGGCAAGCTGGTGAATGGCTCGTTGCTGCGGCCGCTGAACCACAGCTACATCACCAACATCAACAACGTCTGGCCGGTGTTCACCAACCCGTTTTATGACCAGCAGTGGCGGTACACCACGCCCTACACCGTCTACACCACGGGCATCGGCTGGAACAATACCGAGGTGCCCGCCGATATCGGTGCACTGGAAAATCCCTACGCGGCGTTGTGGGATCCGACTTACAAGAACAAGACAGCGGTGATCGACGACTGGCACACCGCGATGTCGATGGTTCTGCTCAAGGAGGGCATTACCGACGTCAACACGAATTCGGCTGCCGATCTGAAGATCGTCGGCGAGCAGTTGACCGCGTTGGTAGCGGCCACCTCGCCGAAAGTCACCATCACGATGTACACCGATGTGCCCACCGGTCAGATCGGCCTGGCGCAAATGTGGTCGGGAGACATCATCAACGCGCAGAACTATTTGCCCGAGGGCGGCTCGGCCGAAGTTCTGCGCTATTGGTTCCCGGCCGACGGAAAGGGGTTGGTGGACAACGATCTGATGGTGGTTTTGCGTGGTGGAAAGAACCCGGTGCTGTCACATCTGTTCATCAACCACATGCTCGAGACCGAGTCTGCCAAACAGAACTTCAAACAGATCGGTTACCAACCACCCCAGGTATCGATGAGCCCGGACTCGCTGGTGACGGACGGCTTCGTTGCGGAGAACATCAAGTCGGCGATCGTCCGGCCCGAGTACTACGACGTCGGCTACCGGATCCTTGAACTCGATCCCGACAACGATGCGGCCTGGCACAACGTGTGGCGTGCCTTCAAGGCTGGGGGATCCTGACCCCGGTGACGCTGACCGAGGTTGCGGCGCAGGCAAAGCCGCAGTCGACGCGCTCCCGGGGCAGTGTGCTCGGCGCCGCTCTGGCCGCGCCGGGGCTGATCTGGCTACTGCTGTTCTTCCTGGCTCCGCTGTATGTGGTGCTGGCCATCGTCTTTGGCCGTACCGACCCGATCTTCCGCACCGCGGTCCCGGTATGGAATCCCCTGCTGTGGGATCCGACCCAGTTCAGCTACGTACTCAGTCGCATTGTCGGATCGCAGGGAATCTTCGGGCCGGCACTGCTGCGCACCGCGGTGTTCGTCGTGACGGCGGGCCTGCTGTGTTTGTTGATCGCCTTTCCGGTTGCCTACTACGTCTCCCGGTTATCCGGGAGGTGGAAGGGCCTGCTGTTGGCCCTGCTGATCGCGCCGTTCTGGATCAGCTACATGATGCGGATGCTGGCCTGGGTCAACCTCCTTCAGGACGACGGACTGGTGAACCGGTTGTTGAGTATGGGTGGCCTGTTCGACGTTCGAGTGCATTGGTTGACCGGCCAACCGGTGGTCGTCGTGCTGGGATTGGTCTACGGCTACGTCGCATACATGATCCTGCCGCTGTATGCCGGGCTGGACCGGTTGCCACAATCCACCCTCGAGGCGGCACGTGACCTCGGCGCCAGTCGCTTCGCGTCGTTCTGGCGAGTCACTCTGCCGATGTGCCGTCCCGCCATCGTGGCGGCTCTGCTGCTGACCATGCTGCCGATGCTCGGTGATTACTTCACCTCCGACATGCTGTCGGCCTCGCCGAAGACCGCGATGGTGGGCAACCTGATCAACGACAGCGTGCAGTCGCCGGGTCAGACCGGTCAGGCCGGCGCGTTGGTGATGCTGGTCCTCCTGGTCGCGGTACTGCCGATGTTCTACTACGTGCGGGTCACCACCCGCGGCGATGTGGCCTCATGAGAAGCCCGGCAGCATGGTGGAACGATCCGTGGCGACCGCCGCGAGTACTCCTCGGAGTCACGCTGGCCTACCTGGTCTGGTCGCTGACCCCAGTGCTGATCGCGGTCATCTTCTCGTTCAACGACGGGAAGTCGCGAACTGTGTGGCAGGGCTTTTCGACGCGCTGGTATTTCGGTGATCCGGTCAAGTCGGTCTGGCACGATGCGGCCCTGCACACCGCGCTGCTGCAGACCCTGAAGCTCGGTGTGATCGCCACGGCGATCACCGTGCCACTCGGGGTGATGTTCGCAATCGGCATCGACCGCTGGCGGGGCCGGTTGCCTTCCGGGGCGAACATGCTGATGCTGGTGTCCTTCGTCCTGCCCGAAGTGCTGCTGGCCGTCGCCCTGCTGTTCGTGGTGACCACGCTGCCGTTGCCGGTCGGATTGGGCACCGGAGCGCAGGTGCTCGGTCTGGTGACCTACCAGATCGCCTACCCGGCCGTTCTTGTCCGGACCCGGCTGGCCACGATCGGTGCCCAGTACGAAGAGGCGGCAACGGATCTCGGCGCCTCACCGCTGGCGGCACTGCGGCGGGTGACGCTGCCGATGCTCTTCCCGGCGATATTCGCCAGCGCGATTCTGGTCTTCGCGGATGTGATCGATGACTTCGTGCTGGTGCGATATCTGTCCGGAAGCTCCTCCACCGAACCGGTGTCGGTGAAGATCTACAACACCGCGCGCGCCGCCCCGACACCGGCGCTCAACGCGTTGGCCACGCTGCTGTTGTTCGCCGCTCTGCTGGCGATCACCGTGGGCTACCTGATCTACCGCCGGATGACCCGCGGCGACAACACCGCCGCCGGTGGTATCGCCGCATTCGCCGGCGAGGCGTGAGCACCGGTGGGGTAGACCGCGGCCACCGCGCGGACTATTCTTGACTGCATGTTCAAACAGTTCGAACCGGCCCCCGTCCCCGCCGCTGGACTTGCTGCCGCCCTGGCTCCGTTCGGATCATCGCGCATGCTGCCCCGCGAGGCGTACGTCGATCCGGCAGTGTTCGAGTGGGAACAGCGCAACATCTTCACCGGTTGGCACTGCGTCGGCCACGCCGCCGACCTCGACGGCGCCGGCGCGCAACGCGCAGTGGGTTCGGGCGCGAACGGCATCCTGCTGGTGCGAGGAGACGACGGAATCGCACGGGCGTTCGCCAACGTTTGTCGTCATCGCGGGCACGAATTGCTGGCCTGTGGTGCGAGCGTCAAGCGGCGTGGAGTGGTGTGCCCCTATCACGCTTGGTCGTACAAGCTGAACGGTGAGTTGCGGAATGCTCCGGGTTTCGATCGGCTCGATTCCTTCGATGCCGCGGATTTCGGACTAGCCGAACTTCGCCTCGTCGACTGGCATGGCTGGCTCTTCGTGGACCCCAGCGGCGAAGATGGCGACTTCGCCGATCACGTCGCCGGATCAGAGGAGATCGTCAGTCCGTATCGGCCCGAGGATCTCACGGTCGTTTCGCGCCACTCCTACGAGTTGGCGACCAACTGGAAGGTGATCGTCGAGAACTACCAGGAGTGCTACCACTGCCCGTCGATACATCCCGAGCTCTCCCGGATCAGCCCGCCAACCAGCGGTGAGAACATTGAGATGCCGGGTGACTGGATGGGTGGCTGGATGTCGATGATCGACGAGGCCGAGACGATGTCGCTGAGCGGACGCAGTGGCGGGGTCGCGATCAAGGGGCTCTCCGAGCAAGAGTTGCGATCGGTGATGTATCTGGTCGGTTTCCCCAACCTCCTGGTGAGCCTGCACCCCGACTACATCATGACGCACACGATGACGCCACTGAGCGTCGACCGCACCCACGTCGAATGCGCCTGGGCCTTTCCCAGGGAGGCCGCCGACCGGCCCGGCTTCGATCCGTCCTATGCGGTGGACTTCTGGGATCTGACCAACCGGCAGGATTGGGCGGCGTGCGAGTCTGTGCAGCGCGGTCTGAGTTCGCCGCATGCCCAACCCGGACCGCTGGCGCTCGAGGAAGACGGCGTCTACCAGTTCGTCACCCGGGTTGCCCGCGCTTACGCCGGAAAACGCTGACGTCGGTCAACGCTGTGCCGGTCAACGCTGTGCCGGTCAACGCTGTGCCGTGACGCGGGAGTCGTGGGCGTCGAGCGCGCGAGCGGTCAGCTCATGGCCCAGGTCGATAAGCTCGGCCGCGCGATGGAAATCAAGGCTGCGACATGCCGTTCGGGGGACCACGATGAGCAAGTCGGGCGGGTAGGCGGCCAACTGGTGCCGGGCCAACGCTGCCTGGGAGATTTCGATGGTCCGGTTCATCACCGCGAAGCTGCCCAACTTCGGCATCGGGGCCTCGCCGACGTTGTAAGTTTCACCGTCGTAATCCTCAGCGGCAGAGGGTGTTTCGGCGACAGCGCTGAGCCGGTCGAGCACTGAGCGGGCGGTCTGATTTTCCAGCAGTGCGGAGGTGCTGCGTAGCAGGCGGTTCAGTCGCTCGCGAGTTGCCGTCGTCTCCGAACCGGCCGACTCCTCGGTGCGGAGATCGGTATCGGTCCCCGACAGGCTCACGCCGATGGTGAGATCGGCGTTCACCGATGTGATGGGCGCCATCGGCAGGGGGTCGAGGATGCCACCGTCGGCGAGCAGTCGGCCATCGAGGACGTGCGGCGCAATGATTCCGGGAATCGCGATTGAGGCGCGTATCGCGGCATCGACCGCTCCGCGCTGCAGCCATACCGACTTGCCCGCGATCAGGTCGGTCGCCACTGCAGTGAAGGGAATCGGCAGGTTCTCGATGGTGGCCTCGCCCAGCATGTCGCGGACCGCGTCGAGAATCTTCCCGGCGCGCAGGACCCCGGCAGCCGAAATCGAGGGGTCCAGTAGTCGCAGCATCGTCCGTTGGGTCAGGGTCTGAGCCCAAGTGGTGAACTCGTCGAGTGACCCCGCGGCGTGAAGACCACCGACAAGTGCTCCCATCGACGAGCCCGCGATGCCGACTACTTCGTAACCCCGGTCACGCAGTTCGTTGAGGACACCGATGTGGGCGTATCCGCGCGCTCCGCCACTGCCGAGCGCGATCGCGACCCGTTTGGCCATCGTGCGATTTTCCCGTCGTATGGGGGGCTCTAGCAGCCGCCATCGGCGGCGGCCTGGACCGCGATGATCACCGCGGCTTGCTGGGCTTTACTCAAATCGGCCCAGGTTTTCTGGAACGTCGCACGCCCGGCTTCCGTGGAGGCCTGAACCTCCTTGAGGTACGGCTCGACCATCGTGTCCGGGTCGCCCCCCTTGGCGTCGATCCATTCCTTCGCCGTCATACACGCTTGGGCGTACTGCTCCTCGGTGGACTGGGCGGGCACGTCGATCCGGGTCGTCACGCCCGCCGGCGAAAGCCCGACGGATTCCGGCCCCGTCTGGACGCCGGCTTGATCGGCGCTTGCCGCCGAGGACTGCGAGTTGCTGCCGGTAGTTGATGAACAGCCGATGAGGACGGTGGTGGCGGCGAGCACGGCCGCACCTAGTGCGGCGCGGTGTCGAGTGCGGAACATGGCGACCAATCTATGCATTCGAGGCGGGTGGGTTCGGTGTGCTGGGCAGTGCTATTGCGGATAATCCTGTGTGACCATCGCCCGTAGGCGCTCGGTTTTCTCCGGCGTCCATCCCGGCGGTTGCATGACTGCAGCCCAGGCATTGACGACATCTTTGATGTACCGATGGCCGTGTCCGTCCGGCACGTCGACCGCCACCGCCATGTCCGCCGAAACTTGCAGAAACGTCACAACCGGGATCCAGTTCATGTCGCCGGAGACGTCGTAACCGCGTGGCTCGCGCAGCCAATCCGGCTCGGAGAAGAGCAGATCCGGGCTCCACCAGGCGATTGGGTCGGACGCATGCTGCAAGTAGGCCACCCTCGGCTGACCCCACGGCGCCTCGGGCCGACCCAGGTTCTCG
Organism: uncultured Actinomycetes bacterium; assembly: GCA_903911165.1. GTDB lineage: Bacteria > Actinomycetota > Actinomycetes > Mycobacteriales > Mycobacteriaceae > Mycobacterium. The sequence continues at coordinate 14,494 of CAIWCQ010000038.1, forward strand.
GCGCGCGCGGCGAACCGGACGTTCGCGCCGTCGTCGAAGACCGGCAGCCACTCCGGCGAGCCGGGATCCCTGTTGGCGACGATGTAGTCGCGCATGGTGTTGTTGAACGTCGGACCCGAGAATAGGGCGCCGTTGGTGCGGGCGATGATGTTGTTCGGGCTCAGGAACGGCGCCTCGCCACC
>CAIWCQ010000039.1 GCA_903911165.1 uncultured Actinomycetes bacterium
ACAGCCTTGGCGGGGTAGCTGCCTGCCGTCACCACGGGCGCGACGTCGTCGATCGCGATCCGACCCGGCACCCCGGCACCCCGTTTCTGCATCACGGTTTCCGCACCACGTGTCGGCATCGCCCCGACGGTTCTTACCGTAGTAGCCGCACTGACCTCCCGGGGGCGAAGTACGCGCGGCGCGCGCCCCGGAACGACAGTAAGGTCTGAGCCGTGAAAGCCCTCCGCAGGTTCACCGTGCGCGCACACCTCCCGGACCGGCTCGCCGCGCTGGGGCAGCTGTCGACGAACCTGCGATGGTCCTGGGACACCGCCACCCAGGATCTCTTCGAGAGCATCGACCCTGCGCAGTGGGCGCGGACCGGCCGCGATCCGGTCGCGCTTCTCGGTGAGGTGAGTCGGGCGCGACTCGATGAACTTGCCGAAGATCAGCCGTTCCTTCTTCGGCTCGACCGGTTGTCGGCCGAACTGAACGAGTATCTGATCAAACCGCTGTGGTACCAGCAGATGGCCGCCCAGGCCGACGCGTCCTCGCCACTGCCGCAGGGCATCGGGTACTTCTCGATGGAGTTCGGGGTGGCGGAGGTGTTGCCGATCTACTCCGGCGGCCTCGGCATCCTGGCCGGGGATCACCTGAAGGCCGCCTCAGATCTGGGCCTGCCGCTGATCGGCGTCGGCCTGAATTACCGGTCGGGTTACTTTGAGCAGTCGCTGACCGCCGACGGCTGGCAGCACGAGAACTATCCATCACTGGATCCGCAGGGACTGCCCCTGCATCTGTTGGCCGACTCCGGTGGTGCGCCGGTGGTAGTGGAACTTCCCATGCCGGAGTCGCGGGTGCTGCGGGCTCGGGTCTGGGTGGCGCAGGTCGGGCGGATCCCGTTGCTACTGTTGGATTCCGACATTCCGGAGAACGATCACGATCTGCGTCACGTCACCGACCGGTTGTACGGCGGCGATCAGGAACACCGCATCAAACAGGAACTCCTCGCCGGCATCGGCGGCGTGCGGGCAATCCGCGCGTTCACCGCCATCGAAGGACGCCTCGCCCCGGACGTGTTCCATATGAACGAGGGTCATGCGGGGTTCCTCGGCCTGGAGCGCATCCGGGAATTCATGGCCGCGGACAACCTCGACTTCGACAGCGCGCTGGCCGTCGTCCGGGCCAGCACCGTGTTCACCACCCACACCCCGGTTCCGGCCGGCATCGACCGGTTTCCCTCTGAGATGGTCCAGCGTTACTTCGGCGATGACACCGACACAGGGCTGCTCCCCGGAGTGCCGGCGGCGCGGGTGTTGGCTTTCGGCGCCGAGGCGGAACCGGAGAAATTCAACATGGCGCACATGGGTCTTCGGCTTGCGCAGCGCGCGAACGGGGTGTCGAAGTTGCACGGCCGGGTCAGCCGCGCGATGTTCGACGAGCTGTGGCCCGGATTCGATTCGCCGGAGGTGCCGATAGGGTCGATCACCAACGGCGTGCACGGTCCGACGTGGGCGGCACCGGAATGGGTGCAACTGGCCCGCGAACTGGCTGGCTCGGCCGAGGCGTTGCGGGAGCCTTCCGAGTGGCATCGACTCGAGCAGGTGGACTTCAGTCACATCTGGTGGATTCGGTCGCAACTGCGCGCCAAGCTCGTCGCCGATGTGAGAAAGCGGCTGATGAAATCCTGGTTGCAGCGAGGTGCTGCCGAAGCTGAATTAAGCTGGGTGGCAACCGCATTCAACCCGGATGTGCTGACGATCGGATTTGCCCGCCGGGTGCCGACCTACAAACGGCTGACGTTGATGTTGCGAGACCCTGAACGGCTGGAGGCCTTGCTGCTCGATGAGAGCAAGCCCATCCAACTCATCGTCGCCGGGAAGTCGCATCCCGCTGACGACGCCGGGAAGACGCTGATCCAGCAGGTGGTTCGGTTCGCCGACCGTCCGGAATTGCGTCACCGGATCGCTTTCCTGCCCGACTACGACATCTCCATGGCAAGGCTTCTGTACTGGGGTTGCGACGTATGGCTCAACAATCCACTGCGGCCACTGGAGGCCTGTGGCACCTCCGGCATGAAGAGCGCCCTGAACGGCGGGCTCAATCTGTCCATCCGGGACGGCTGGTGGGATGAATGGTTCGACGGCGAGAACGGCTGGGAGATTCCCACCGCCGACGGGGTGAGCGACGAGGGACGCCGGGACGATCTGGAAGCCGGCGCCCTCTATGAACTGCTGCAGAATTCGGTCGTGCCGAAGTTCTACGACCGAGACGACCAGGGCGTGCCGACCCGGTGGGTAGAGATGGTCCGGCACACCCTGCAGGCACTGGGCCCCAAGGTGCTGGCCTCGCGGATGGTGCGCGACTACACCGAGCAGTACTACATACCGGCGGCGGCCTCGGCTCGCCGAACCGCTGAGGCGATTGACGGACTTCCGTTCGGCCAGGCCCGGGAGTTGGCGGCCTACCGGCAACGGGTGGCCGAGGCCTGGCCGTCGGTGGCGATCACCGACGTCGACGGCACCGGCCTACCCGACACCCCACTACTGGGCTCCGAACTGACCCTGACCGCTGCGGTGATGCTGGCCGGACTGAGCCCCGAGGAGGTAATGGTGCAGGCGGTGCTGGGTCGGGTCGACCCCGCCGGGATGCTCAGCGACCCGATCTACGTCGACATGGCCTACGGCGGTTCGGGCGAGGGCGGGGCGGAGATCTTCAGCACCACCACGCCGCTTCGGGTGTCCGGGTCGATGGGCTACACGGTCCGGGTGCTGCCGCACCATCGTCTGCTGGCCGGAGACACCGAGTTGGGGCTGGTCACGCTGGCCTGATGCGCCCACGGCGGGGAGGTCTCGATAGCACCCGGCGGCGCATGTAGGTTGCCTAACAAGGTTGCCGGAATCGGAAGGCGTTTGACGAGATGGTCCGTGGTGTGGCGATAGTGGCCGTCGCCGTGGTGTGGGCGGCGATGGCGGCACCCGCGTCGGCCGAGCCCGACCCCGCCGCTCCGGACGGTGCGACGCCGGTCGCCGCCGCCGAGGCCGCCCCGGGCGCCGACCCCGCCGCCCTCAGTGCCGCGCCGGTCGATGACGGCAAGGTGATCTCGACCCCGCCGGCGAAAACGACGGCGCCGGATGGGTCGACCCTGACCATCTCGGCCGCCGACGAGACCCAGATGACAGCCGCGCCGTTGACCACCGCGATCTCCTCGCGAGCCTATGTCGTCGGCGGGGTCTTTCGGGGTGCGATCACCGGTGACGACGAGACGCCCGAGGGCGTCTTCCAGGTCGGCTACGAGATTGGCTGCGGTATCGACATGAGCACCGGCGGCGGTGTGATCCTGGGCGGCAACGCCGGACTCAACGCGTCCATCGGTTACTTCGGTCTGGATTTCGAAGGCGTTCTCGCCGACGGCCTCGTCCCCGGCATCGGCGGCCAACTGGGAGGCAGCGTCGCGGTCGGTCTCAAGCCCGGCATCATCAACAACATCCCGGTCACCAAGAAAAGGTTCAAGGGCGCTGATCCCTGGGTGTCGATCAGTAGTTTCCGCATCACGATCGACGGGTGCGTGGGTGAGTCGTTCATCCGCTCTTACGCAACGATGACCAAGTCCACCGATGAGGGCGAGGCGATCCTGTCCTGGTTCGGCACCACCAAGGCCGTCTGAGCAAAGCCGGCCGGGCACCGGGGAGTTTGCGCAATCGGAGAGTTTGCGCAATCGGGGAGTTTGCGCAATCGGCAGTCGCAGCCCCGCC
>CAIWCQ010000040.1 GCA_903911165.1 uncultured Actinomycetes bacterium
GCGTGGATTTCGCTGAGCAGATCCTCGAGGACACCGACGGCTATGGCGTCGATATTGTGCTGAATTCGCTGACCGGCGCCGCCCAGCGGGCAGGTGTGGACCTGCTGGCATTCGGCGGTCGGTTCATCGAGATCGGCAAGAAGGATATCTACGGCGACACCCGGCTGGGACTGTTCCCGTTCCGCCGCAACCTGTCCTTCTACGGCGTGGATCTGGCGCTGATGTGCACGACCCATCCGGAGCAGATCCGTGAGCTGCTCAACACCGTCTACCGGCTGACCGCCGAGGGTGTGTTGCCGCAGCCGGAGACCACCCACTACCCGCTGGCCGAGGCTGCCACCGCCATCCGCGTGATGGGTGCCGCCGAACACACCGGCAAGCTGATCCTGTCGATCCCGCGGGTCGGGCACAGCACGGTGGTCGTTCCACCGGAGCAGGCGAGGGTCTACCGCTCCGACGGCGCCTATATCGTCACCGGCGGCTTGGGCGGTCTGGGCTTGTTCCTGGCAGCGAAGATGTCTGCGGCCGGGGCCGGACGTATCGTGCTGAACTCGAGATCGCAGCCGAAGGCGGCAGCGCTCGCCGAGATCACGCGGATGCGCGCCAACGGTACCGAGATCGAGGTCGTCAGCGGCGACATCGCGCAGGCGGAGACGGTCGACCGGCTGGTGTCGGTGGCCACCTCGAGCGGACTTCCGGTCCGCGGGGTGCTGCATGCCGCTGCGGTGGTGGAGGACGCGATCCTGGCCAACATCACCGACGAACTCATCGAGCGGGACTGGGCGCCGAAGGTGTACGGCGCCTGGCACCTGCACCGGGCCACCACAACCCAACCGCTGGACTGGTTCTGCTCGTTCTCCTCGGCGGCAGCGCTGCTGGGCTCGCCTGGGCAGGGCGCCTACGCGGCGGCCAACAGCTGGCTGGACGGCTTCACGCACTGGCGGCGTGCTCAGGGTCTGCCGGCCACCGCGATCGCCTGGGCCGCGTGGGACGAGATCGGCGCGGGTGCCCATCTAGCCACCGCCGGTGACACCACGATGATCAGCCCGGACGAGGGTGCCGACGCCTTCGAGGCACTGTTGCGGCACAACCGCGCCCACACGGGTTACGCGCCGGTGATCGGCACACCGTGGTTGACCGACCTCGCCCGGCGCAGCCCGTTCGCCGAGGCGTTCCAGGCCAGCGCCGAGCGCCCGATCGACACCAGCAGCTTCCGTGCTGAACTGCACAGCGCCGCGCGGGAGGAATGGCCCACGTTGGTCCGGCGTCTTGTGGCCGAACAACTGAGCCTGATTTTGCGCAGGTCGGTCGACCCGGATCGGGCGATCTCAGAGTATGGTTTGGACTCGCTGGGCAACCTCGAGCTACGCACCCGAATCGAGACGGAGACCGGTGTCCGGGTCCGTTCCATGGACATCACCACGGTTCGTGCGTTGGGCGAGACCCTGTGCGAAACGTTGGCCGGTGTTCTCACGTCAGCTCGCTAACAGGATCGGCTGCTGACGGGAACCGACTGAGGGAGCGAGTGCACTGTGGTTGCGCTGACGGCCATCCATGACTGGGTGGATGCGCCGGGTTCGGTCGTGTCGTGGGCGCCCTCGCCGGCCTGCGCGGCGAAGGTCGCACAGGCTCCGGCGACCGACGTGCCTGCCAGCTATCAGCAGGAGCAGCACGTCCGCACCTTTCGTGAGCACTCGGCCAACGGGCTGGAGATGGCGCGGCTACTGATTCCGTCGTGGAACATCCCGGGCCGCTGCGATACCCGGGCGATGACCTACGTGATTAATTCCTATCTTCGGCGCCACGACACTTATCACAGTTGGTTCGAGTTCGATGACACCGATCGGCTGGTCCGGCACACCGTCGGCAACCCAGCGGATATCGCTTACGTCGCGACCAAGCACGGTGAGATGAACGCCGCGCAGTGGCGGGAGCACATTTTGGCCACGCCGAGCCCACTGCATTGGGATTGCTTCACTTTCGGTGTGATTCAACGCGCCGATCACTTCACGTTTTACGCCTGTATCGACCACGTACACGCGGATGCGATGTTCATGGTCAACCTTTTCGTGGAACTTAATATGAATTACGCGGCCCTGGTCGAGGGCGGGGCGCCGATCCGGCTTCCGGAGACGGGTAGTTACAACGACTACTGCGTCCGGCAACGCGACTACACCGCGGCGCTGTCCCTGGAGTCCCCGGAAGTCGCCGCATGGGTTGATTTCCTGCAACGCAACGGCGGCACGATGCCGACGTTCCCACTCCCACTGGGGGATCCGTCCGTGCCGTGCACAGGCGACCTCATCACCGTGACGCTGATGGACGCTCATGACAGCGATCGCTTCGAGTCGGTATGCACTTCGGCGGGCGTGCGGTTCATCGGCGGCGTCTTCGCCTGCGCCGCAATTGCTGAACGCGAACTGACCGGTGCGGACAGTTATCACGTGATCACCCCGACCACTACTCGCAGTACCCCGGCCGAACAGGCGACGACCGGCTGGTTCACCGGCGTGGTGCCAATCTCGGTTCCGGTCGGCGGGCTGTCCTTCGTCGAGGTGGCGAGAGCGGCTCAGGGGGCGTTCGACTCCGGTATGCCACTCGCCAATGTCCCGATCGAGCGGGTGATGGAGTTGGCCGCCTCGGTTCCCGGCATCAGAAAACCGGGCGCCGGCATACCGATGCTGTCGTATCTGGACATCGGCCTACCGCCGCTGAACCCGGTGGTGATGGGTCAGTGGCAGCAACGGAACGGACAGCTCTACACCGACCTGGGCGCGGCGAATCAGATCGGCATGTGGGTCAACCGCCGCGACGCCGGGACCGCCATCACCGTCGCCTACCCCGACAATCCCATCGCCCGTGAGTCGGTGGCCCAGTATGTCGATCTGATGAAGATGGTCTTCCTGCGTGTCGCCGAGGGCCGCGCCGACTCCGTCACCTCACCGCGCATCCCGAAGGCCTCGGTGTGACCCGCCTCGATGGTCCGGCGGAGGCCGCTGCGAGATCTGACGTCGGCAACGTGGTGCCCTATGCGGATCAGGCGTTGTTCCTCGCCCTGCGCGGCGCCGGCCAGGAGGCGGTCATGCAGGGGCTGTGGATCTATCGGCACCCCGTCGACCTCAATGGTGTGCGGCGCTTTCACCGCAACCTCTTCGGAACCCTGCTGGCCCGCCGGATCGAGCCGTCGCCGCTGCCGTTCGGGCGGCATCGCTGGGTGTCCCAGCCGTTCACTGATTCCAACTTCGATATTGCGCAACATCCCCGCCCCCGAGATGAGCTTTACACCTGGGCTGATGAGCAGGTCGAACTGCCACTCGACCCGGAGCGGGGGCCGGCCTGGCGGCTGGGCGTCCAACCGTTCGACGACGGCACGACTGTGGTGAGCCTGGTGGCCTCGCACTGTGTCGCCGACGGCGCCGGCAGCTTCATGGCGATCGCCCAGGCAAGTACGGGGGCGACCCGCGATCTGGGGCTTCCGCCAGCGGGCTCACGCACGCGACGGCGCGGGATACGTGAGGATCTCCGTCAGCTCAGAGGTGATCTTCCCGAGGTGGGCCGGACGCTGCGGCGGGCCGCCAAAGTCGCTGTAGGGCGTCGCGCTGAACTTCGTCGGTCGGCGCCAGACCGATCAGTCTCCGACACCGGATCACGGACCGTTCGGATGCCGACGGTCTCAGCCTTCATCGACGCCACGCAGTGGGATTCCCGGGCGCAATCCCTTGGTGGCAATAGCTTTTCGTTAGTGGCCGGCTTTGCCGGCAAGCTCGCTGCGCGCCTCCACCGTGCCCGGGCCTCGGACGGTGCCGTGACGCTGATGCTCCCGGTGAGCGAGCGCGCGGATCTCGAGGACACCGGTGGCAATGTGGTGTCGATCGCCCATGTCAGCTTCGATCCCGGTCCGGTCACCGCCGACCTGAGCGGACCGCGCGCCGCGATCCGTGAGGGTCTGAAGAACGCGCGCGACGTTCCCGACGAGATGATGGAACTGCTCCCGCTGATCCCGTTTCTGCCCAGACGCGGGATTGCCCGGATAGCTGACGCAGCCTTCGGGTTCACCGCGGATCTGCCGGTGTCCTGCTCCAATTTCGGCGCAATGCCGACGGAAGTGACCGTTGTTGATGGAACGCCGGCGGAGTACATGTGCTTTCGTGGCGTGGATCGGCACGTCACCGCCGACAATCTCGACCGCCGTCGCGGCGCCATGACAGTCACATCCGGAAAAGTTGGCGAGAAGATGGCGATCACCGTCATCAGCTATCAGCCGGGGATGGAAAACTCGCGGGCGGAGCTTCGCGGGGTAATGACCGAAACCCTGAAAGACTTCGGACTTTCCGGCGAAATAGTGTGAGGTGGAGCTGAGATGACGACACAAGCCCGGCCACGCGGCGAACTCTTTCGCCGGTCTCGGCGCGAGCAACCCTCGGAGCATCGTCTCGCGTTCCTCGATCACGCCGCACTCGAACTGCTGCGTGCGACGGGCCGCAATCAGCTGATCCAGATCGTCTGGGTATACGAGCGTCCTCTCGACGAGGATGGATTGAAACGTTTCCACAAGAATCTCTACGCGTCACTGGGCAGCAGGCTGATCGAACGTTCGCCACTGCCGTTCGGACGGCCGCGGTGGGTGCAACCGGTTGGTTCGCTTCCGCCCATCCGCCGGGCTGAACATTCCAGGCCGCGCGCGGAGTTGATGGACTGGTCCGACGAACTGGCCCGCCTACCCATCGACCCGGAACGCGGGCCGGGCTGGTATCTGGCCGTCCAACCCCTCGACGACGGCTCGACGGCTGCCAGCATCATCGCCTCGCACGTGATTGGCGACGGGGTTGGCGCCCTGATGGCGGTCTTCGAGGCAGTTACCGGCAATATCCGACAGACCGGCTATGACCGGCCCGGATCCCGCTCGCGCTTTCAGGCCGTTGTTGCGGATTTACGGCAGGCCGGCCGTGACCTGCCGCTGACCGTACGCACGGCGGTCAAGGCCGCCAAGATGGCCCGCGCCAAGCGTGATGACTTCTCCCGCGCCCGGGCTGCGCGCACCGGAACTCCGGACAACCGTCATGTTGTGATTCCGTCTGTCGCCGTCTACCTGGATATCGCCGAGTGGGATGCTAAAGCCGAATCCCTTGGCGGGAACAGCTATTCGCTACTGGCAGGTTTCGCCGCGAAGCTTGGTGAGCACCTGGGTCGGCGACGCGCCTCAGACGGTGCGGTCACCCTGACCATCGCGATCAACCTTCGCGAAAGCCTCGACGACGACCGTGCCCTGGCGATGGCTTTCGCCAGTGCCCCCGTCGATCCGACGAAAGTCGCCGTTGATCTCACCGAGGCCCGCACCGCGGTCCGCGAGTCGCGGGAGAGGGCGAAGTCTGAACCCGACCCGGCCATGGAGATCATGCCGCTGATGCCGTGGCTGCCGCGCGGCGCCGTCAAGGGTGTAGCCGATCTGCTGTTCGCCTA
>CAIWCQ010000041.1 GCA_903911165.1 uncultured Actinomycetes bacterium
CAGCGCCGCGATGGCCTCTTCGACGGTAGTGGTCGCCTGGCTGCCGGAAATCGGAGCGGCCTTGAGGGCGTCGACGTCGGCCGCCTTGGCGGCCAGCGCGGCGTCGACGATCTGTTCGGCCAGCGCCTGGAACTCGGCGTTCTTGGCGACGAAGTCGGTCTCGGAGTTGAGCTCGATCAACGCCCCGCCCTTGGCGGCCACCAGGCCCTCGGCGGTGGCGCGCTCAGCGCGCTTGCCGACGTCCTTGGCACCCTTGATGCGCAGCACCTCGACGGCCTTGTCGAAGTCGCCGTCGCTCTCGGCGAGGGCGTTCTTGCAGTCGAGCATGCCCGAGCCGGTGAGCTCACGAAGCCGCTTGACGTCGGCGGCGGTGTAGTCAGCCATCTCAGCCCTCCACCGCGACTTCGACGGTCACCGACTCGTCGGAAACCGGGCCGGGCTCGGTCGGAGCCGCCTCGATGGCCGCGCTGGCCAGCAGCTCCTGTTCCCACTCGGCAAGCGGTTCGGCCGCGGCCCCGGACTCCGAGCCCGCCTTATCCCCGCCGCCGGCACCACCGCGGGCCTGCAGGCCCTCGGCGATGGCCGCAGCGATGACCTTGGTCAGGAGCGCGGCCGAGCGGATTGCGTCGTCATTTCCCGGGATCGGGTAGTCGACCAGATCCGGATCGCAGTTGGTGTCGAGGATCGCGATGATCGGGATCTTGAGCTTGCGCGCCTCAGCAACGGCGAGGTGCTCCTTGTTGGTGTCGACCACCCAGATCGCCGACGGCACCTTGCTCATGTCGCGGATACCGCCGAGGCTGCGCTCGAGCTTGTTCTTCTCACGAGTCAGCATCAGAATTTCTTTTTTGGTGCGCCCTTCGAAGCCGCCGGTCTGCTCCATGGCCTCTAGTTCCTTCATCCTCTGAAGGCGCTTGTGCACGGTGGAGAAGTTGGTGAGCATGCCACCGAGCCAGCGCTGGTTCACATACGGCATGCCGACACGTGCCGCCTCTTCGGCGATGGACTCCTGCGCCTGCTTTTTGGTGCCGACGAACATCACGCTGCCGCCGTGGGCGACGGTTTCCTTGACGAACTCGTAGGCCGTGTCGATGAAGGTCAGCGTCTGCTGCAGATCGATGATGTAGATGCCATTGCGGTCGGTGAAGATGAACCGCTTCATCTTGGGATTCCAGCGTCGGGTCTGGTGCCCGAAGTGAGCGCCGCTGTCAAGCAGCTGCTTCATGGTTACAACAGCCATACCGGCTTGTGTCCTTTTATTGGGTTGTCGGTTGTCGCCCGGCGACGGATGTCACCGGGCCCTGACGCCTGCGCGCACACCGACCCGTCCTTGGGGATTCCCCTCCGGACGAGACCAACCGGCATGCGCGGCGAATGTCCCCCCAAAGAGAGCCGGGGCGTCAACACCGCATACAGGCGCGCGAAGTCAACCCGCTCGCGCGAATTGCATTGGAGAGTTTACACCGCTGGAAGGGGTGCTTTGTCCCCAAAGCCCAGGCTGTGCACAACCGGGGGCTTTGTGCTCTCCTCAACCGACTCCATCCCGCTGAACTGGCCGGATGCGATTCCTGGTGGCGGTGACGGTGGCCCTCGCCTGTGCGGCACCGGCCAGCGCCGAGGAGTTGCGACTGCAGTGGCCGCTGCGGCCGGTCCCGTCGGGGGTACCGGTGGTCAGCCGGGCTTTCAATGGACCCGTACCGGACTGGCAGCGCGGTCACCGGGGCGTGGACCTGATTGGCGGCCCGGGTCAGCCGGTGTACGCGGCCGGGCCGGGAACCGTGGTCTTCGCCGGGGTGCTGGCGGGGCGGCCAGTGGTTTCGGTGGACCATCCCGGTGGGCTGCGAACTAGTTACGAGCCGGTGGCGGCCACCGTGCGGCCGGGCCAGGCGGTGAGTTCGTCAAGCGCGTTGGGGCGGTTGGAGCGCGGGCACGCGGGCTGTCCGGCGGCGGCGTGCCTGCACTGGGGCGCCATGTGGGGCCCGGCCGCGCGAGCCGATTACGTGGATCCGCTGGGGTTGCTCATCAGCACGCCGGTCCGGCTCAAGCCCCTCAACCCTTAACACCCTGAACCCTTAACACCCTGATCGCGCTACGCCCTCGGGTGCGCTACGCCCTCGGGTGCGCTACGCCCTCGGGTGCGCCTGGTCATGGACCGCGCGCAGGCGCGCGACGGTGACGTGGGTGTAAAGCTGGGTGGTGGCCAGGCTGCTGTGGCCCAGCAACTCCTGGACGACGCGCAGATCCGCCCCGCCCTCGAGCAGGTGGGTGGCGGCGCTGTGGCGCAGGCCGTGCGGCCCGATGTCGGGGGCGCCGGCAACCGCCGACATGGTCTGGTGCACCACGGTGCGGGCCTGTCGCGGGTCGAGTCGGCGCCCACGCGGCCCCAGCAGTAGTGCGGGTCCGGACTCAGACGTCACCAGCGTGGGCCGGCCGTCGGCGAGCCAGGCGCCCAGGGCTGCGCCCGCAGGCTTGCCGAAGGGAACGGTGCGTTCTTTATTGCCTTTTCCCAACACCCGCAGCAGCCGCCGACTGGTGTCGACGTCGTCGATGTCCAGCCCGCACAACTCGCTGACCCGGATCCCGGTGGCGTAAAGCATTTCGACGATCAGCCGGTCGCGCAACGCCAGCGGATCGCCCTGCTCCGCGCCGAGGTCGGCGGCGTCCATCGCGGCCAGGGCCTGGTCTTGGCGCAACACCGCCGGCAGGGTGCGCCGGGTCCTGGGTACCTGCAGCCGGCCGGCCGGGTCAGCGGGCAGCAGGCCGCGGCGGGTCGCCCAGGAGGTGAATGTCTTCGCCGCTGAGGTGCGCCGGGCCACTGTGGTGCGGGCCGCGCCGGAGGTGGCCTGCGCTGCCAGCCACGCTCGCAGCAGCGGCAGACTCAGGGCGTCGAGTCCGGCACCCGGAGCGCGCTCGTCGAGGAACGCGAACAAAGACCGCAGGTCTGCCAGGTACGCCCGGCGGGTGTGCTCAGAGCGGCCGCGCTCAAGCGCGAGGTGCTCGGCGTACTCCTCCAGAACCGCCTCACTACCGCCAGAATCAACCACACCTCTACCGTCGCAGACACCCACGACGGCGCTGGCCAACCACAGGGGCGTGTCGGTTCTTAGTGCCAGCGATCCGACGAGCGCTCCAGCCGATGGGGGCTATCTCATTGTCCTGGCCAGCCGCCACCGCCCGTCAACTCGTTCGATCAGCCCCGCGATCTCCAGCATTGCCAGCGGGCCCAGGATCGCGTCGGCCGGCAGACCGGAGGCCACCGCGATCTCATCGGTAGTTCGGACCCCGCGGCCCGGCAACGCCTCATATACCTGGCGTTCGGTGTCGGTCAACGCGTCCAACGGATTCGTCGGCCGGGTCTCATCTTCGGCGAGTTCGCCTGCTCGTCCGATGATTTCGCGAACCTCGTCGGCGCGGGTGACGAGTTCCGCGCCCGCCCGCAGCAGGACGTGACAGCCGGTCGAGGCCGCCGAGGTGACGGGTCCCGGCACCGCGCACACCACCCGTCCCAGTGCGCGCGCCCACGCCGCGGTGCTCGCTGCGCCACTGCGGATGCCGGCCTCCACCACGACGGTCGCACCGGAGAGTGCGGCAACCAACCGGTTGCGGGTGAGGAAACGGTGCCGCGCCGGGCGCACGCCTGGTGGGTATTCGCTGACCAACAAGCCGCTTGCGCCGACCCGGTGCAGAAGGGCGGAGTGCCCGGCGGGGTAGAGCACGTCGACTCCCCCGGCCAGCACCGCCACCGTCATGCCGTCGGCGGCCAGGGCGGCGCGGTGCGCGACGCCGTCGATACCGTAGGCGCCGCCGGAGACGACGGCCACATCATGTTCGGCCAGACCCGCCGAGAGGTCTGCAGCGACATGTTCACCGTAGGCCGTGCAGGCTCGTGTCCCGACGATCGCCGCCGCACGCTCGGCGACATCGTCGAGTCGCAGTGGCCCGATCGCCCAGAGCACCAGCGGTGCCCGGCCCTGGGGCCGGTCGCGCACCGGCGCCCCGCGAAATGACGCAAAAGCCAACCCAGGCCACTCGTCATCCTCGGGCGTGATCAGCCGGCCGTCACGACGCCTGAGTGTCTCCAGGTCTTCTGCTGCACAATCGATTTCACGTCGTGCGTCAGTCCGCTTCGCCAGAGCTTCGTCGACTGCGGCCCGCCGGATCCGCTCAGCGGCTTCCACCGGTCCGACACCCTTGATCAGGCCGACGAGTTCAGCGCACGGCGCTTCGGCGACGCGGGAGAGGTAGGCCCAGGCCAGCAACTCGGCCCCGCTATTCACGGTGTGATCTCCGTCTGTCGGAAACTCAGGGCCACCGACACGTCGTTGAGATCGGGGGTCGTGCGGCCGGCCAGATCGGCAAGAGTCCATGCGACGCGCAGTGAGCGATCCACGCCCCGAATGCTGAGCAGTCCGCGTTCCAGTGCGGCCTTCAGCGGTGCCATGACCGGGGCACTCAGCCGGAACCGACGGCGCAGCACAGCACCGCTCACCTCCGCGTTGGTGGTGAACCCGTGGGGCTGCCAACGGGCGGCAGCGGAGGCGCGCGCCTGTGCGACCCGGGTGCGGACCGCGGCGCTGCTTTCGGCAGCCTCCGGGGCGAAGGCTCCGGCCCGCACGGTGTGCATCTGGACCCGAAGATCGACCCGGTCGAGCAGCGGTCCGGATAGCTTGCCCAGATAGCGACGCTTCTCCAGAGACGTGCAGCTGCAGTGCCGCGGATCGGTGGGCGCGCAGGGGCAAGGGTTGGCCGCCATCACCAACTGAAACCGGGCCGGATATCGCACCACGCCGTCGCGGCGGGCCAGCCGAATCTCACCGTCCTCCAGAGGCGTTCGAAGAGCCTCCAGAGCGCTGATCCTGATCTCGGCACACTCGTCGAGGAAAAGTACACCGCGATGGGCCCGGCTGATCGCTCCCGGACGGGCGAGCCCCGAGCCGCCGCCGACGAGAGCGGCGACACTGGAGGAATGATGCGGCGCGATCAGCGGCGGCCTGATGACCAGCGGTACCCGCTCTGAGAGTAAACCTGCCACCGAGTGGATCGCCGTCACCTCCAGCGCCTCGCTGGAAGTGAGATCAGGCAGCAGGCCCGGAAGTCGTTGAGCCAGCATGGTTTTGCCCACACCAGGCGGGCCGGTCAGCATGAGATGGTGGGCGCCGGCAGCAGCCACTTCGACGGCGAAACGCGCCTGCGACTGCCCCACCACATCAGCGAGATCGGCAATCGGCTGATCCTCGGGAGCCGGTGTCACAACCCTGCCCGTCAACCCGGTGCCACTGTCCAGCCACTGGCGCAGGAGTCGCAGGTCGCCGACGCCGAGCACCTCGATGCCGTCCACCAGACTGGCCTCGGCCAGATTGGGAAGCGGTACCACGATCGCCGACCAGCCCTGCCGTTTGGCTGCCAGCACGGCCGGCAGTACGCCGCGCACCGGACGGATCCTGCCGTCCAGGGCCAGTTCGCCAAGCAGCACCGTCTTCTCCAGTCGGTCCCAGGGCTTCTTGCGCCCGGCGGACAGCACCGCGCACGCCAGTGCAATGTCGTAGAGCGACCCGGTCTTAGGCAGCGTGGCCGGCGAGAGCGCGAGCGTGAGTCGGGACATCGGCCAGGTGTTGCCGCAATTGGTGATCGCCGCACGGACCCGATCCCGGGACTCCTGCAGGGCGGCGTCGGGCAGGCCCACCAGGTGCACGCCGGGAAGACCGGCCGTGATGTCGGCTTCGATCTCCACGATGTCCCCGTCGAGGCCCCGGACGGCGACTGAGAACGCCCGTCCCAGCGCCATCAGCCCACCCCGCGCACATGAGTGACCTCGGGCGTGCGACGGCGGCCAATGCGAACACCGACGACGTCGATCCGAATCTGCGACCAACTGGAATCCTGACCAGCGAGCCACAACCCCGCCAGGCGCCGGATACGGCGCACCTTCTGCGGCGTCACCGCTTCCGCGACGCCGCCGAAGCAATCCCCGGTGCGGGTTTTGACCTCGACAAACACCAGTATGTCGGCGCCTTCGGCGGCAATCACGTCGAGTTCGCCGTACCGGCAACGCCAATTGCGTGCCACGATCCGCAGACCGAGTCCTTGGAGATGCTCGACGGCAAGTTGCTCACCGAGGGCGCCGATTTCAATTCGGCTCAGGCGAGCCTTGGGCGATGTCGTCATGGGCCCACAGTGGGCCGCGGCGGCGACAGAAACCGACCGGAACCCGCTCCGGTCTGGGGGTTATCCCCAGTGCGGCGGCCATGCACAGCCAACCGATGGGCGGATTCACGCCTAGGCTCCTGCCATGGCGATTTCCAGCGCGGCGATGAGCATGCAATGAGTCGGTGGTTGGTGTCCACCATCCCGCCGTGGTTGCTCCTGCTCGGGATGGTGCTCGCGGTAGCCGGAATCTCGGTCGCTGTCCAGGCCTACGTCCGGCGCCGGTTTCCGGCGCTGGCCGGCGATTCGCACAACGATGTGACGAAGTTCGTTTTCGGCGTGGTGTCATTCGTGTTCGCGTTCTTCCTCGGTTTCCTGGTGTCGAATCTGTGGGGTCAGATCAGTAGCGCCGACGCCACGGTCCGCAGCGAGGGCACCGCCGGGGTTCAACTGGCCCGGGATTCGAAGGTGTTCGATGAAGCTGACGGCGACCGGATTCGGCAGAGCCTGCTGAACTACGAGCAAGCCGCGGTAACCGAGTGGCCACTGGCTGCCAGAGGCCAGACATCGCCGGCCGCCGACGAGGCGCTGGGGCAGCTTTACGCCGCCTACGAGAATGTGCAGACCAGGACTGACGCCCAGAAGACCCTGCTGTCAACGTCTTTCGCGAATCTGAACACGCTCAGCCAGGCCCGCACCGAACGGGTACTGAACGCCCGCACCGATCAGGGTCCGCCCTGGTCGTTGTGGGCGGTGATCTTCCTCACGAGCGGGCTGGTCCTGGGCTGCGCGATCATCTATGGCGTCGAGAAACCCGGGATTCATTACCCGATGGTCGCTACGGTCGGCGCATTGGTGGCGGCAAACCTGTTTCTGGTTCTGCAACTGTCGCACCCCTACATCGGCGAGATCGGGACGTCTCCGGAACCACTGCGCGAGGTGATTCGGGTGCTGACCGAGCCGTAGCCCTA
>CAIWCQ010000042.1 GCA_903911165.1 uncultured Actinomycetes bacterium
GGTCGTCTTGAGGCCCGCGATGTGGCAACCACCGCAGATCGAAGCCGATGCACTCGTCTTCCACGCATCGCCATCGGGCGTCGCGGTCGACTTCGTGTGGCACTTGTCGCAGAAGAGCAGCGACTGCGGATACGTGACATCGCCGAAGTCGTTCGGACCCGTGAAGCCATAGACGATGTACGGCACCGGGGTCGGCGGCGTGGTCGCAAAGTTCGCGCGGTCCACGCCAGCGTGAATCGAGTGGACCATGTACGCCATGTCCACCGAGTTGCCGCTGTCCGGATCGACGGAGCCGGGGTTGTGGCAGGTGACGCAGTACTCGACCGAGCGACGCGGGCCGCCGTGCAGGTCGAGCCGCTCGTGGCACGTGTCGCAGGTCGCCGTCGCCACCACGAGCTGATTGCCGTTGCCGGCACCGCCGCTCGGCACGAGGTCCTTGACCGGATTGTCGGGCGCGAGCTCCTCGGCATCGCCGGAAAGCCGAACCTCGAGGCCCACGCGATGCGTCAGGTTGGGCTCGAAGGCTACGGCGATCGGACTCGTCACCGTGGAAAGGTTGACCTTGTATGTATAGCGGTACTTGCCGCCGCCGAGGTCCACGAGCGTGCCGGCAGTGCCCGACTCGGAATTGGCCTGGGTCGCGGACGGCAACGGCTTCGGACCCTGTGTCGCAGTCTGGGTGCGGTTGATGTAGCTCTGCCATTCCTGCGGCAGCCGACTGCCGCTCGCCGGCGGCACGAGCTTCGCCACGGTCACAAGCAGGGCACTCGGCGCGAGCCCGGTCGCCGCACCACCGTGAGAAGTCTTCAACGTGAATTCGATGACCGGGACCGGCGCCCCGGCGGGAATGGAGGCCGAGTCGATCGTCGCGACCAGCGTCCCGATGGCCCGGATCTGCTCCTCGGTCAGCGCGCTGCCGTTGCCGATGACCACCGGTCCGCCCGCTTCGATGCTCGGCGGAGGCGTAGGCCCTGTGGGACCGATACCGCCGCCCGGGCCGGTCGGGCCGGTGGGGCCGGGAGACCCAGTCTTGCCGTCGTCGCCTGTACAAGCGGCAAGGCCAATTGCGGCCATTGCCATCAAAGCGAGGAGCGGCACACGTGATCGCGTCATGCCTCGGGCGCCTGCAATGTTCATGGATGACTCCCAGACTCGTTCGAAAATGCACCGCGGCAAGCGGCCCACCATTCCTGTGACTAGCCAGCGACCGCTGGCCGGACGGGCCGAATACTAGGTGCCGAGCACACCGCCACGTATAGCGATAAACCGAGATAGACTGGGATCAGTCGAGGCGTGGCAGCGCGGGATGGGCATGCGCTGCGGGAAACAGTCCATTAAACTGCCGCCTTTCATTCATTCCACCCGCTCCGGAGAATCCATCAAGTGTCCAAGGCAACAATCCATGGCAGTCTGCTGGCCCTGACCGTCGTCGCGATCCTTGCAGGCTGCAGCAAGAAGGAATCGCCCCCCGCCGATACCGCCGCGACCCCCGCGGCTCCGGCGGCCAGCGCAGCGCCCAAAATGCCGGCCAATCACCCGACCGCCGAGCCTGGCGAGGAGGTCGACCTGTCGGGGATCGCGAAGGCGGAGGGCGGCAAGACCGTCGCCGAGGTGTTCGCCGAGAAAGATGCGCTTGCCGGCAAGCCAGTGACTGTCCGCGGCAAGGTTGTGAAAGTCAACGCCGGCATCATGGGCAAGAACTGGCTGCACGTTCGTGACGGATCCGGCGCGGAAGGAACGAACGACCTCACCGTGACCACCGCTGGCGAACTGCCGGCACTCGGCGCTGTCGTCATCGTGATCGGGCCGGTCACGCTCGACAAGGACTTCGGCATGGGCTACTCGTA
>CAIWCQ010000043.1 GCA_903911165.1 uncultured Actinomycetes bacterium
CGAGGCCTGGGCCAAGGTCCGCGGTCGGCTGCTCGCATTGATCGGGCTGGCGGCTCTCGAGGCCGTCGGCGTCGTGCTGCTCATCGGGATCGTGGTGTTGATCGTCTTCGGAGTGGCGGTCGCCGCCAACGGCGCGGCGGCGGTCGTCATCGGCCTGCCGCTGGTCCTCGCGGTGACCGCTGCCCTGGTCTACCTGTTCACCGTGCTGTCCTTTGCGCCGGTGCTGATCGTGCTGGAGCGGCTGCCGGTGTTCGCCGCGATCAGCAGATCCTTCGCCCTGGTCCGGAACAGCTTCTGGCGGGTGTTGGGTATCCGGGCGCTCGCCGGCGTCGTCGCCACGTTCGTCGCCGGGGCGGTGGCGGTTCCGTTCAGCTTCGGCGGTCAGCTGCTGCTGTTCGGGGCGGAGTCGACGGGACTGGTGCTGATCGCCACCGTGCTTATTGCCGTGGGCTCGGCGATCGGGCAGATCATCACCGCGCCGTTCAGCGCCGGCGTCGTCGTACTGCTGTACACCGATCGCCGGATCCGGGGCGAGGCGTTCGACCTGGTACTGCAGACCGGAGCCGCGGGCGGGCCCACCGCCACGGAGTCCACCGATAACCTGTGGCTGACCCGACCCCAGTGAGGACGCGCTCGAGTTGCCGACGATAGACATCGACCGCGATACCGCGCACGAGGCTGCGCAGCGTGAGCTCGCCAAACCGATCTATCCCAAAGAGTCACTGACACAGCGCTTCAGCGACTGGATCGACGAGCTGCTGTACCGGATTGTGCTCAAGGGCTCATCGATACCCGGCGGCTGGTTCACGATCGCGGTGCTGCTCATCGTGGTCGCGGTGGCAGTCATCGTCGCGGTTCGCGTTGCCCGTACGACGATGCGCACCAACCGCCGCGGCGACTACCAGTTGTTCGGCCCGACGGAGCTCAGCGCCGCAGAACACCGGGCCACCGCCGAACGCTATGCCGCAATGGGCGATTGGGCGGCCGCCATTCGGCACCGACTCCGGGCCGTCGCCCGGCAGCTCGAAGAGACCGGGGTGCTAAACCCGGTGCCGGGCCGCACCGCAAACGAGCTCGCCCGAGACGCCGGGGAGTCCCTTCCCCAACTGGCATCCGAACTATCCCGAGCAGCAACCGCTTTCAA
Source organism: uncultured Actinomycetes bacterium (assembly GCA_903911165.1). Classification (GTDB taxonomy): domain Bacteria; phylum Actinomycetota; class Actinomycetes; order Mycobacteriales; family Mycobacteriaceae; genus Mycobacterium. The sequence continues at coordinate 1,145 of CAIWCQ010000043.1, forward strand.
CGACGTGACCTACGGTGAACTGCCCGGAACGCAATCCGCTTATCAGCTGATCGCCGACCTCGACGAGCACTTACGGTCACGGTCGACGCACGGGACTGCCACCACGGGCCCGGCCGTCGCGACCGACTCGTGGGCGCACGTCCGGTGACGGCTGTCGCGCCGCGCCCCGACACCGGGGCGGTGACCCCGACGGTGGTGCAGCGGTGGCATTCGTGGCGCTGGGTGGTGCTGGCCCTGATCATCATCACCGCCGTCGCGGCCCTCAGCACGTACCTGACCGCGCCGCGGCCCGGCGGCCGGATGGATCCGACGTCCACCGCACCGGACGGCGCGCACGCACTGGTGGCACTGCTGCGCGACCACGGTGTCGACGTGGTCGTCGCCGCCAGCGTCGCCGACGTCGAAAGCGCCGCACGCCCCGACACCATGCTGCTGGTCGCCCAAACCTATTTCATGGTCGATGACGAACTGCTGCAACGACTGGCGGCGGTACCCGGCGACCGCCTGATCGTCGAACCGATATCGAAGACCCGTGCGCGGCTGACACCGGAAATCCGGATCGGGAAGACGAGCACCCTCGGCGGCGAGCCGAATTGTGCTCTGCCCGAGGCCAATCGAGCGGGTGATGTGGAACTCGGACCGAGTGACACCTATGCGGCCGCCTCCGACGTTCCGCTGACCCGTTGCTTCGACGGCGCGTTGGTGCGCTACCAAACGGACGGCCG
>CAIWCQ010000044.1 GCA_903911165.1 uncultured Actinomycetes bacterium
CTTCTCCGAGCGCCCCGTTGGCCCGATCACGTTGTCCGCCTTCGCAAAAGGTGCGCTGGGCGCGGTCGACGTTCTCGGCGAAACCCGGCCGCTGAACATTATCGGCAACTCCCTCGGCGGCGCGATTGCGCTGCAGACCCTGGCACTGCGGCCGGAGCGGGTATCGAGCCTGGTGTTGGTCAACAGTGCGGGATTCGGACGCGAGGTCACGTTGCTGCTGCGTGTTCTGGCGATGCCGGTCATTGGAGGATTGAGCGTGCGCCGGCCCACCCGCGCGAGTGCGCGACTGCTGGAACGCACCATCTATGCCGATCGGTCCCTGGCCACCAGGGAGCGCATCGAGCACGCTATGGCGATCGGGAAGCAGCCGCACTTCGGCCCGCTGATGCGCGAAATCGCCGCTGAACTCGGCACCGCCCGTGGCGTCAAGCCCGGCTGGCGCCGGCAACTGGCTGCCTTCGCCGCGCTACATCCGCGCCCCACTCTCGTCATGTGGGGCGATCAGGACAAGGTGCTTCCCGCACACCACATCGAGGAGGCCAGACGGGTGTTCCCGCACGCCGAGACCCACCTGCTTGCCGGAATCGGCCACATGCCCCAGATCGAATGTCCCGATGACTTCGCCCGGTTGGTGCTGCCATTCCTGGCGTCGGCGGATGCTGCCAGCTGACTTTCGGCGCATTCATGGGCGCGCCGCCCACGAAAATGCGCCGAAATCGGCCCGGGTAGCGCAGCATCGGATCATGAGTTCCGAATCGCGCGCCGCAACCACGCTCCAGGTCGGACGCGTCGGCGTGCTGGCCGCCGCCCTCGGGGTAGGGAGCGCAGTGGCCATCTCGCTTGCCGGTGCGGCCTCGGCTGAGACCGAACAGTCCGCCGGCCCCGCGGCGGGCACGTCGTCGGTAAGCAGGACCGCAGAACGTCCGGCGCGGGCCGCGGAACGTCCAGCCCGGGCCGCGGAACGTCCGGCCCGGACCGTCAGCTCGGCCGCGGTGCGCCGCCCCGCGAACACCGGCACCGCGCCGGCGGTCCGCCGGGCCGCGGCAGTGAAATCCACCGTGCCGCAGGCACCCGCGGTGCCTACGGTCTTCAGTGCGATCGCCGCCGTCGGCCGCGACGTGCAGCGCATCTTCGACAACCGCTATCCGAGCACCAGTCCGACGATCACCAGCCAGGATGCCAACGGTGTGGTGACCGGCACACTCGGTGCCGTCGATCCCGACGGCGACCGATTGGTGTACTCCGTGATTGCCACGCCGACCCTCGGCCGGGTTGTCGTCGATCAGGGCACCGGAATCTTTACCTATACCCCGGTGGTCGACGTCGCCTCCTACGGCGGCACCGACGCATTCACCGTCTCGGTCAGTGACGACACCAGGTTCCACATCCACGGACTGCAGGGCCTGCTGGACGCCCCGATCCGATTACTGCGCGCCATCCCGTTCGTCGGTTCGCTGCTATCGGATTACCTGCCCGCGACGACCACTACGGCGACGGTGAAACTGACCTTCGAAGGATCAGGAACCGAAGCGAAATTGTCCTTCCCGGACGGCTTCCGCTGGGCGGTGTCCACCGCCGGGTTCCAGTCGGAGATGGGTGGCGGCGCGCCAACCGACATCAACTCCGACTGGTGGCAGTGGACGCATGACCCGTTCAACAAGTTGTTGCTCGGCTGGCGGGGCGGGGTACCCGAAGACGGCCCGGGCGGCTACCTGCAGTACGTCACCGACGCCCGCCTTGCCAGCGAGGGCGTCGGCGCGGACACCTTCCGGACGGGAATTGAGTGGAGCCGAATTTTCCCCAATTCGACTCAATCCGTGGATATTTCGGACGGCATCACCATCGAGGTGCTGCAGCAACTCGATGCGTTGGCGGACCAGCAGGAAGTCGCCCACTACCGCGACCAGTTGGCGGCCATGCGCGCGGCCGGACTCGACCCGATGGTGACGGTCAACCACTTCACGCTTCCGCTGTGGATCCACGATCCGGCCCGTTCACGGATCGAGGAGATCTTCGGCCGGACGCCGCAGACCGGGGGAGGCTGGGTCTCGTCGTCGACGGTGGCCGAATTCCAGAAGTACTCGGCCTACCTGGCGTGGAAGTACGGCGACCAGGTCGATGACTGGGTAGTGCTCAATGAACCCGTCAACTCGATGCTGACGTCCTACTACGCGATTCCGTTCGCCACCAACTTCCCACCCGCCGTCGTTCGTACGGACCTGGTGGCCGTCGGCCTGCTCAACCAGGCCGCGGCCTATTCGGCCTCCTATGACCTCATCCACCAATTCGACCCGGAAGCGCAGGTCGGCTTCGCGCTGAACATGTACTCCTGGCGCGGAGGGGATCCGACCAACCCCGGCGATCAGCAAGCGGCCGCGGACTTCAGCGACTTCTACAACCGGTGGTTCCCCGACGCGGTTCTGCGGGGTGAGGTGGATGCGAACTTCGACGGGGTCATCACCGCCGACGAGATCCATCCCGAACTCGCCGGCAAGGCCGACTACTTCGGCGTCAACTACTACAGCCAGGGCATCGTGATCTCCTACGGCGGTGTGTCGGTTCCCGGCCTGCCCATCGTCAAGGGCTACCCCGAGTTCTCGCCGCTGATCAACGTCGTTGCCGGCGGTTGCCCGGCCACCGAATGCACCGACACCGCCCAGATCATCAATCCGGCGGGCCTGCGCGAGGTCCTCGACATCGCCGACTCCTACGGAATCCCGTTGTGGATCAGTGAGAACGGCCTTGCCGACGCGGCC
>CAIWCQ010000045.1 GCA_903911165.1 uncultured Actinomycetes bacterium
GATCTGCCGCAGGAGTGATCCCGCGATCACTGGTGAAGAGCACGAGACCGTAATCCATTCCCCGATTAGAACGTGTTCTAGTGGCCGGGGCAAGCGCGGGCCTGCGCTGACACGCCCGCGCTCGGCCGTCGGGAGGTCGCGGTGCGCTAGCGTGAGGCCATGACGTATCCACCTACGAATCCGGGCTACCAGGCATCGCAGCAACCGGGCGCCGGTTACGGCAACCCCGCCGCGCCGCCTTATCCGGCACCCGCGGTAGGGCCGAATCCCGGCGCGTACCCGCCGCCCGCCGGCGCGGGACCGAGCCGGATGCCGATGTTCCTCTCGGTAGGCGTGGTCGTCCTCGGCCTGGCCGCCTATCTGGCCAGCTTCGGCCCGCTGCTGAGCATCAATACCGATATCGGTCCGTTCGGCGGTGAATTCACCGCCAGTGGCCTGAGCTACTGGACGGTGGCCGCACTGCTTGCCGCGCTGCTCGCTGCCGCGGGACTGTTGCCCAAGGCAAAGAACTACAGCGCCATCGTGGCAGTGACCGCGGTGCTCGGCGTGTTACTGGTCCTTGCCCAGGCGATCAACCGGCCCAACGGTTTCTCCGTCGGCTGGGCGCTGTGGCTGGTGCTCGCCTTCACCCTGCTGCAGGCGATCGTGGCAGTGGCCGCGCTGCTGTATGAAAACGGCGTGCTGGCCCCGCCCCCGCCGCGTCCCCGCTACGACCAGTTCGGCCAGTACGGACCGCCACCGGCCGGCTACTACGGACAGCCCGGTGGGCAGGGAGCGGCGCAGCGTCCCGGCTACCAATATCCGGCGATGGGCGGTTACCCGACCGGTCCGTTCGACGCCGACACCGCGGTGGACACCCCGCCGACCGGTTTTCCGAGCTACTCGCCGCCGACCGCTCCAGGACCGGGTCCGCTGTCCGCAGAGCCGCCGTCGGGCCCGACGTCGTCGTCCTGACCGGGCGCCCGCCACTCGCCTGAATTGCGCGTCGAGTGACACCGATCCGGGGCGGGCTGCCGACGGCAGCCGACGCCCCCCAACCACGGGACCTGGTACGGGTGGCTTTTGGCCCGTCGCTGGTCGCGCTCGTCATCATCTCGGCTGCGACCCTGGTCCAACTGGTTGTCGCCAACAGTGACCTGACCGGAACCCTGGGTGCCGTCGCCAGCATGTGGCTGGCCGTGCACCTGGTGCCAATCTCCATCGGCGGACAGCAACTGGGCGTGCTGCCGCTGGCGCCGGCCGCGCTGATGGTGTGGGCGACAGCGCGCGGGACCGCGCGGATCACCGCACCGCGGGGAACCTGGTTCGTCACCCGCTGGATCGTCGGCTCCGCGCTCGGTGGCCCGCTGCTCATCGCGGCGATCGCGCTGGCCGTCGTGCACGACGCGGCGTCGGTGATCACGGTCTTGCAGACACCCAATGCGTTGCGGGCGTTCGCGGGCGTGGTGGCGGTGCACGGTCTCGGCGCACTCATCGGGGTCGGGTCGAAAGTGGGCCCGCGCGTGCTGGCGCGACTTGGGCTGCCGGCCTGGCTGCTCGACACCGTGCGCCCCGCGATGATCGCCGTAGCGGTGCTGCTGTCGCTGTCGTGTGCGGTTGTCGCGGCATCCCTGGTGGTGCACTGGGGGACGATGCACGATTTGTTCGGCATCACCGACTCGTTCTTCGGCCAGCTGAGCCTGGTGTTGCTGTCGTTGCTGTACCTGCCCAATGTGGTGGTGGGCGCCGCGGCGATGGCGGTTGGTTCCAGCGCCCATATCGGATTCGCCACCTTCAGCGCGTTCACGGTGTTCGGCGGAGACATCCCGGCGCTGCCGATCCTGGCCGCCGCTCCCACTCCGCCGCTGGGACCGGTGTGGGTGGCGCTGCTGATCGTCGGGGCGGTGTCAGCGGTGGCGATCGGTCAACAGTGCGCGCGCCGGCCGTTGCCGCCGGCGACCGCGTTCGCAAAACTGGCGGTTGCCTCGATGCTGGCCGCGGTCAGCCTTGCGCTACTGGCGGTCGCGGCTGGCGGCGCGCTGGGCAACTTCGGAAATGTCGGGGTGGATCAGGCGACGTTGATACCGGGGGTGCTGTTCTGGTTCGGGTCCGTCGGCGGGCTGACTGTGGTGATGGCCGGTGGCCTCAGTCCGCGGACCGGGCGCCGGGCGGCCACCGCGCAGGACGCCACTGCGGGGGAGAATACTGCGGGGGAGACTTCCGTCGAACCCCGGCCGGAGAATCCCCTCGACGCTGCTGACACCGATGCCGATGCCGACACCGATGCTGACACCGATGCCGCTGCTGACACCGATGCCGATGCCGATGCCGACACCGATGCCGAACCCGAACCCGAACCCGAGCGAGAACCCGAACCCGAACCCGGTCCGCCGCCACCCCCGGTAAAACCCGCGCCGTACCTCGAGGACGTCGAGGATCTGATGTTCGTCGACGCCGACATCGAAGCGGACCGCCGCAAGCCGCCCCGCTAGGCTCATCGCCGTGCCAGAGCCGATCCGCGTGCCGCCGAGTGCGCCGGCCCGACTGGTCGTGCTGGCCTCCGGAACCGGGTCGCTGCTGCAGTCGCTGCTGGACGCCGCCGTCGGGGATTACCCGGCGCGGGTGGTTGCCGTCGGAGTGGACCGGGATTGCCCCGCGGAACAGATCGCGGCCGCTGCCGACATCCCGTCCTATCGGGTGGCACTGGGTGACTATCCGGACCGGCCGGCCTGGGATGACGCCATCGCCGAGGCCACCGGCCGGCACGCGCCAGATCTGATCGTCTCAGCGGGGTTCATGAAGATACTGGGCCCGGCATTCCTCGCGCGATTCCCCGGCCGGGTGGTCAATACCCATCCGGCGCTGTTGCCGGCCTTCCCCGGTGCGCACGCGGTGCCCGAGGCGCTCGGTTACGGCGTCAAGGTCACCGGCTGTACCGTCCACCTGGTGGACGCCGGAGTGGACACCGGGCCGATTTTGGCGCAGCGGGCCGTCGAAGTCCGCGATGGCGACGACGAAGCGAGTCTTCACGAACGCATCAAGGTCGTCGAGCGCCGGCTTCTGGTGGAAGTACTGGCCGCCCTCGCGACGCGGGGCGTGACCTGGAGCAGTAGAAAGGCGACATTCGGAATGGTGCAAGCATGACCGCGCGGACCCTGATCGGGCGCAAACCGATCCGACGCGCATTGATCAGTGTGTATGACAAGAGCGGATTGATTCCCCTCGCTGAGGGTCTGCACGCGGCGGGCGTCGATATCGTCTCGACCGGCTCAACCGCGAAAACAATTGCTGCCAAAGGGATCCCGGTAACCCCGGTGGAATTCGTCACAGGATTTCCAGAGGTGCTTGACGGCCGCGTCAAGACTCTCCATCCCCACATCCATGCCGGCCTGCTGGCCGATACCCGCAACCCCGAGCATGTCGCGGCGCTGGAGAGGCTGAAAATCGAACCATTCGATCTGGTCGTGGTGAATCTCTATCCCTTCAGCGAGACGGTGGACTCCGGGGCGGAGATCGACGAGTGCGTTGAGCAGATCGACATCGGTGGTCCGTCCATGGTGCGGGCCGCGGCCAAGAACCACGCCAGCGTTGCCGTGGTTGTCGAACCCTCGGGCTATGACGGTGTGCTGGCGGCGGTGCGTGGCGGTGGCTTCACACCGGAAGATCGCAAAAAGCTGGCGTCGTTGGCCTTTCGGCACACGGCGTCCTATGACCTTGCGGTGGCGAGTTGGATGGGTTCGGTCCTGGCACCCGAACACGGTGACGCGCCGGCATTCCTGCCGCCCTGGTTCGGCCGTGACTGGCGGCGCACCTCGGTGCTGCGCTACGGCGAGAACCCGCACCAGCAGGCGGCGCTCTATAGCGATGACTCCGGCTGGCCCGGACTGGCTCAGGCCGAACAACTGCACGGGAAAGAGATGAGCTACAACAACTTCACCGATGCCGATGCCGCCTGGCGCGCGGCATTCGACCACCGGCAGATTTGCGTGGCGATCATCAAGCACGCCAACCCGTGCGGCATCGCGATCTCGGGAGTCTCGGTGGCCGATGCGCATCGGAAGGCGCACGAATGCGATCCGCTGAGCGCATTCGGTGGAGTCATCGCCGCCAACACTGAGGTGAGTGTGCAGATGGCGCAGCAGGTTTCGGAGATCTTCACCGAGGTGATCATTGCTCCGGCTTACGAAGAGGGCGCGGTGGCGATACTGGCCGGCAAGAAGAACATTCGGGTGCTGATCGCCGGCGAGCCCGAAGTGGGCGGTGTGGAGATCCGCCAGATCGGTGGCGGTCTGCTGATGCAGGAACGTGACGGCATCGACGCGCCGGGCGACGACCCGGCCAACTGGACGTTGGCCGCCGGGACTGCAGCCGACGACGCCACCCTGACCGACCTGATTTTTGCCTGGCGCACCTGTCGGGCGGTGAAGTCCAACGCGATCGTCATCGCCGCGGGCGGCGCCACCATCGGCGTCGGCATGGGACAGGTGAACCGGGTCGACGCCGCCAGGCTCGCCGTCGAGCGCGGTGGCGGCCGGGTGCGCGGCGCGGTCGCCGCCTCGGATGCGTTCTTCCCATTCCCCGACGGGTTGGAGGTGCTCATGGCGGCCGGCGTCAAGGCCGTCGTACATCCGGGCGGGTCGGTCCGCGACGACGAGGTGACCGCCGCGGCCGCCGCGGCCGGCGTCTCGCTGTACCTGACCGGTGCGCGGCACTTCGCGCACTGACTTATCCTGCGGACTTCCCCGGCGGGTGTGACGGAACGCTGACCGACGCCGCAGTGACGCGACATCCGTCGTAGCGTGGGGGGCGTGACTGCACCCCAGACCGGCTCCGAAAACCTTCCCCGCACCCTCGGCGAGTTGCGCGCCTCCGGGCATCGCGAGCGCAGCGTCAAGGCGGAGATCCGGGAGAACCTGCTGGCCGCCCTGGCCGACGGCATCGACATCTGGCCCGGGATCTTCGGATTCGAAGACACCGTGCTTCCGCAATTGGAGCGCGCGCTGATCGCCGGACACGACTTCGTCCTGCTCGGCGAGCGCGGCCAGGGCAAGACCCGGCTGCTGCGGTCCCTGGCCAACCTGCTCGACGAGTGGACGCCGGTGATCGCCGGCTCCGAACTCGGTGAGCACCCCTACACACCGATCACCCCCGAGTCGATCCGGCGGGCCGCCGAACTCGGCGACGAACTGCCGGTGGCGTGGCGGCACCGCAGTCAGCGCTATACCGAGAAACTCGCCACCCCGGACACCAGCGTCGCCGACCTCGTCGGTGACATCGATCCGATCAAGGTGGCCGAAGGCCGCACCCTCGGCGATCCCGAGACCATCGCCTTCGGGCTCATTCCGCGCGCGCACCGCGGCATCGTCGCGATCAACGAGCTGCCCGACCTCGCCGAGCGCATCCAGGTCTCGATGCTCAACGTCATGGAGGAGCGGGACATCCAGGTGCGCGGCTACACCCTGCGGCTGCCACTGGACGTCCTCGTGGTGGCCAGTGCCAACCCGGAGGACTACACCAACCGCGGCCGGATCATCACCCCGCTCAAGGACCGTTTCGGCGCCGAGATCCGCACCCACTACCCGCGCGAACTCGATGCCGAGGTGGGCGTCATCAGCCAGGAGGCCCACCTCAGCGCGACGGTTCCGGAGTATCTGCTGCAGATCGTCGCCCGCTTCGCGCGCTATCTGCGCGAGTCCAACTCAGTGGATCAACGGTCCGGGGTGTCGGCGCGCTTCGCCATCGCCGCGGCCGAGACGGTGGCGGCCGCGGCCCGGCACCGGGGCGCGCTGCTCGGCGAGGACGAACCGGTGGCCCGGGTGGTCGATCTGGGCACCGTGATCGACGTGCTGCGCGGAAAGCTGGAGTTCGAATCCGGCGAGGAAGGCCGCGAGCAGGCGGTGCTGGAGCATCTGCTGCGCCGCGCCACCGCCGACACCGCGCAGAAGTCGCTCGGAGGGATCGACGTGGCGCCACTGCTGGCCGCGGTCGAAGCCGGTTCGGCCGTGACTACGGGCGAGCAGGTGCCGGCCAAGGACGTCCTGGCCGCGCTGCCGGGGCTGCCGGTGATCGACACGATCGCCGAACGACTCGGCGCCCGGACCGACGGCGAACGCGCCGCCGCGCTGGAACTCGCGCTCGAAGCGCTGTATCTGGCCAAGAAGCTCGACAAGACCACCGGCGAGGGCGAAACCGTCTATGGCTGACCACCGGCACGCGCATGACGCGCGGTACTCGGGTTACACCGGGGGTCCGGATCCGCTGGCGCCCCCGGTGGATCTGCGTGACGCTCTCGAACAGATCGGCCAGGACGTCATGGAGGGCACCTCGCCCCGTCGGGCGCTGGCCGAGTTGCTGCGACGGGGCAACAAGAACATGAAGGGCGCCGACCGATTGGCCGCCGAGGTCAATCGACGACGGCGGGAACTGTTGTCCCGCAACAACCTCGACGGCACGCTGCAGGAAATCAAAAAGCTGCTCGACGAAGCGGTGCTCGCCGAGCGCAAGGAGTTGGCCCGCGCACTCGACGACGACGCCCGCTTCGCTGAGATGCAGATCGCGTCGTTACCGCCGTCACCGGCCAAAGCCGTTCAGGAACTCTCGGAGTATCAGTGGCGCAGCGGTGAAGCCAAGCAGAAGTACGAGCAGATCAAAGACCTGCTCGGCCGCGAGATGCTTGACCAGCGTTTCGCCGGGATGAAGCAGGCACTGGAGAACGCCAGTGACGAAGATCGGCAAGCGGTCAACGAGATGCTCGACGACCTCAACAATCTGCTCGACAAGCACGCGGGTGGCGAGGATACCCAAGAGGACTTCGAGAACTTCATGGCCAAGCACGGCCAGTACTTCCCGGAGAACCCGCGCAATGTGGATGAGTTACTGGACTCACTAGCCAAGCGCGCCGCGGCCGCACAGCGGTTCCGCAACAGCCTCTCCGCCGAGCAACGCGCGGAGTTGGATGCGCTGGCCCAGCAGGCGTTCGGCTCACCGCAGCTGATGAACGCGTTGAGCCGCCTCGACGGCCACCTGCAGGCGGCCCGGCCGGGGGAGGACTGGAACGGCTCATCGGAGTTCTCCGGCGACAACCCACTCGGCATGGGCCAGGGCGCGCAGGCGCTGGCCGATATCGGCGAACTCGAGCAGCTGGCCGAGCAGCTTTCGCAAAGCTACGCCGGGGCCACCATGGACGACGTCGACCTCGACGCGCTGGCCCGCCAACTCGGCGACGAGGCCGCCGTCGACGCCCGCACGCTGGCCGAGTTGGAACGCGCACTGATGAATCAGGGTTTCCTTGACCGAGGCTCGGACGGACAGTGGCGACTGTCTCCGAAGGCCATGCGCCAACTCGGGCAGGCGGCGCTGCGCGATGTGGCCCAACAACTCTCCGGCCGACACGGCGAACGGGAAACCCGGCGCGCGGGGGCGGCCGGAGAGTTGACCGGGGCCACCCGGGCGTGGGAGTTCGGCGACACCGAGCCCTGGAACGTCACCCGAACCATCACCAACGCTGTGCTGCGCCGCGCCGGCACCGAGCGGACCGACGGCCCGATCCGGATCGCCGTCGACGACGTCGAGATCTCCGAGACTGAGACCCGCACCCAGGCGGTGGTCGCACTGCTCGTCGACACCTCGTTCTCGATGGTGATGGAGAACCGGTGGCTGCCGATGAAGCGGACCGCACTGGCGGTCAATCAACTGGTGAGCACGAGATTCCGTTCGGATGCGTTGCAGATCATCGCTTTCGGCCGACATGCCCGCACGGTGAGCGCCGCCGAATTGACCGGGTTGGAGGGCGTTTACGAACAGGGCACCAACCTGCACCACGCCCTGGCGCTGGCGAGTCGGCACCTGCGTCGGCATCCGAACGCTCAACCGGTGGTGCTGGTGGTCACCGATGGTGAGCCGACCGCGCACCTGGAGAACTACGGGAGTGACGGAACCTCAGTGTTCTTCGACTATCCGCCGCACCCGCGCACCATTGCCCACACCGTCCGCGGCTTCGACGAGGTGGCCCGCCTCGGCGCGCAGGTGACGATCTTCCGACTCGGAGACGACCCTGGCCTGGCCCGATTCATCGACCAGATCGCCCGACGGGTGGAAGGCCGGGTGGTGGTGCCCGAACTCGACGGCCTGGGCGCGGCGGTGGTCGGGGACTACCTGCGTTCGCGGCGCCGGCGCCGGTAATCGGGTTCCATCGAGTTCTTGGGCACAGCGAGCGACGGCTGCTTCGTGGGCACAGCGAGCAACGGCTTGCTTCGTGGGCACAGCGAGCAACGCCCGCCCGGA
>CAIWCQ010000046.1 GCA_903911165.1 uncultured Actinomycetes bacterium
ACTGAATCAGCTTAAGCGCCATCCGCGCGGAGTGCTGCGCAGCTTGAAAGTCGGTGTCCGAAGCGTGTGGGCCGGAATGCGGGGCAAAAATCTCGTGGGGATGGGCCGGGCACTGATCGCTCCGCTACGAATCGGACTGCAGGACGCGGGCGTTCCGGTTCTGCTTAATACCGCACTGACCGACCTCTACTACGAAGACGGCGTCGTCCGGGGCGTCTACGTGCGAGATATGACCGGTCCGGAAGCGGCCGACCCGACCCTCATCCGGGTCCGCCGCGGCGTGATCCTCGGCAGTGGCGGATTCGAGCACAACGAACAGATGCGGGTGAAGTACCAGCGCGGGCCCATCACCACCGACTGGACGGTCGGCGCCAAGGCCAACACCGGCGACGGGATTGCCGCGGCGGAAAAACTCGGCGCCGCATTGGAATTGATGGAGGACGCTTGGTGGGGTCCGACGGTGCCACTGGAGGGAGCGCCGTGGTTCGCCCTGTCCGAACGAAACTCCCCCGGATCCATCATCGTCAACATGTCCGGCCAACGGTTCATGAATGAATCGATGCCCTACGTCGAGGCCTGCCACCGGATGTACGGCGGAGAGTACGGTCAGGGCGACGGGCCCGGTGAAAATATTCCTGCCTGGCTGGTCTTCGACCAGCAATATCGGGATCGCTATATCTTCGCGGGATTACAACCTGGACAACGGATTCCGAAGAAGTGGATGGAATCCGGAGTGATCGTCAAGGCCGATACTCTCGAAGAGTTGGCCTCCATCACGGGACTTCCCACCCAGGCGTTCACCGACACCGTTCAACGATTCAACGGCTTCGCGCGCTCCGGGGTGGATGAGGAATTCCACCGCGGCGAGAGCGCGTATGACCGCTACTACGGCGACCCGCGGAACAAGCCCAACCCGAACCTCGGTGAACTCACGCATCCGCCGTACTACGCGGCCAAGATGGTTCCCGGCGACCTCGGCACCAAGGGCGGCATCCGCACCGACGTCCACGGCCGGGCGCTGCGCGACGACGGCTCGGTCATCGAAGGCCTGTATGCGGCCGGGAACGTGAGTTCGCCGGTGATGGGCCACACCTACCCGGGCCCGGGAGGCACCATCGGCCCGGCGATGACCTTCGGTTATCTGGCTGCGCTGCACCTCGCAGGAGTTTCGGAACCGGCTGGCTCCGGCGCACGGTCCAACTGACATGCCGATCGATCTCAACGTCGCGTTGGGTGCGGAACTCGAGCCGATCGAGTTCTCCTGGAGCAGCAGTGACGTGCAGCTCTATCACCTGGCCCTCGGTGCGGGTCACGACCCGATGGATGAACGCGAACTGCGCTACCTGACCGACAACACCCCGCAGGTGCTGCCGACGTTCAGCAGTGTGGCCGCAACCTTCCACATGACCGAGGCGCCGAAGGTCAGCTTTCCGGGGATCGAGATCGAGTTAAGCCGCGTTCTACATGCCAGCGAAGCGGTGCGCATGCCCGCCCCGCTGCCCCCGAATGGCTCGGCGCGCTCAGTGACCCGCATCACCGATATCTGGGACAAGGGCAAGGCCGCGGTCATCCTGAACGAGACGACGGTCACCGATCCGGCCGGCAATCTGCTGTGGACGGTGAAGCGTTCGATTTTTGCGCGCGGCGAGGGGGACTTCGGTGGCGAGCGCGGCCCGTCGACGTCGGTGCCAGCACCCGAGCGCACACCCGACTTCGAGATCGACATTCCGGTGCTGCCGCAGCAGGCGCTGCTGTACCGGCTCTGCGGCGACCGCAATCCATTGCACTCTGATCCCGAGTTTGCCTCCGCCGCAGGCTTTCCCAGGCCGATCCTGCACGGGCTTTGCACCTACGGCATGGTGTGCAAGGCGCTCACCGATACCGTGCTCGAGGCGGATGCCAATAGGGTGGGCTCCTATGGCGCGAGGTTCGCGGGCGTGGTGTTCCCCGGCGAGACCCTGAAGGCCTCGGTGTGGAAAGACGGCGGCCGCTACGTCGGCGTCGTGACCGCACCCGGCCGCGACAATGCTGCGGTGCTCTCCGATGTCGAACTGGTTCCGGCTTAGCGTTCGTTCTCATCCGCCGAGCGTTACGCCAGCGTCACGCTGAGCATCGAATGTCGCTCTGGGGCGACGCTCGGCGACCGATCGCCTCACGGACGCGCATCAAGATATCCTCCCGGCGGTCGCCGGCGAGCACCCGCACGACCGTCCAACCCAGTTGGCCGAGCAGCTCCAACCGGTGAACATCCCAGGTGTATTGGCGGCGGTCGGTGCGATGCTGCTCCCCGTCGTACTCGACCGCGACCTTCAGTTCTTCCCATCCCATGTCGAGGTAGGCAATCGCCTTACCGACGCCGTCGCAGACCGGTATCTGAGTCTGCGGCCTCGGAAATCCGCCCTGAATCAGCAGCAATCGCAGCCATGTCTCCCTCGGCGACTGCGCTCCACCGTCAACGAGCGAGAGCGCCCGCCTGGCGCGCCTGATACCCCGTCTCCCCGGGTAGCGCTCAGCAAGGATCGCAACCCGGACCAGATCGATCGAGGTCGCCGCCGCCAACGCATCCAAACTCGCCACCGCGGCACCGAGCGGATACCAGCAGCCGAGATCCAATGCGGTTCGTTCCGGACTGGTGACCGCCATACCGTCCAGGGTGGTGATCTCATCCGCGGTCGTGCGATCGCCGTGGACCGCGATACCGGCAGGTGCATTCCGATTTCCGTGGATCAGCTCCACCGGACTTTTTTCGTCCACCCAGCTAGCACCGAGTAGCGCGGCCGCGGACTGTCCGGCCACCACCGCCGTCCGCCCCGACCACAACCAGCCGGCCCGCGCCAGCGTCACCGATGTCCGATCAGCCTCCCGGTTGAGGTAGACGTCCGGGAAGACGCGGTTGTACTGCGATCGCAGCGCGCTCTTGGAGAGCGCGCCTGCTGCAACGGCCTCACTCCCGATGAAGGGGTAACTCATGGCCAGAGTGTGCCGCCGGGCACCGACAAGCCGGTTTAACCCGCCGAGCGTTACACCAGCGCGACAATGGGCATCGAGCGTCGCGCTGGCGTAACGCTCGGCGCCGGGATGAGTGCGCGGGATGAGTGCGTCAGCCGAGAATAAGACCAGAGGTCGGCACACCGGTACCGGCGGTGACGAGCACATGCTCGACATCATCGACCTGGTTGACCGACGTTCCGCGCAACTGCCGCACACCCTCGGCAATGCCGTTCATGCCGTGGATATAGGCCTCACCAAGTTGGCCGCCGTGGGTGTTGATCGGCAGTCGCCCACCGATCTCGATCGCGCCATCGGCGATGAAGTCTTTGGCGTCGCCCTTGGCGCAGAAACCTAACTCCTCCAACTGAATCAGCGTGAACGGCGTGAAGTGGTCGTAGAGGATCGCGGTCTGGATGTCGGTTGGTTTGAGCCCGGACTGTGCCCACAGTTGGCGGCCCACCAAGCCCATCTCAGGCAGGCCGTCCAACTCTGGCCGGTAGTAGCTCA
>CAIWCQ010000047.1 GCA_903911165.1 uncultured Actinomycetes bacterium
ATCGCTCTCGCGTGGAACGTGCTCATCGGCTTCGTCAGGCTCTCGACGCGCGCCGCCGTCTTCGAAAGGCCGCTGACCGTCGACGAGTCGTTCACCGTGATCGACGGATGGCTGGAGCTTCCGTGCGTGACAGTTGTGCATCCGACCGATCGGCATGCAGTGGTGCTCCGCGGTTTGCTCGAACCCCTGGGTGCTGCAGGCAATCTGACAAGCGACGCCCACCTCGCCGCGCTGTCCATCGAGCACGGCGCCGAGCTGTGTTCCACCGACGTCGATTTCAGTCGGTTCGCGGGTGTCCGATGGATTGATCCGCTTCGGTCGTAGCTCGCTCGTTGTTGTCGGGCCGTTGATTAACTCGCCGGCATGAATGAGGCGAGCGTCGCCTTCGCGGCAGCGAGATCGTCGTTGCCCTCAGGGAAAACGGCGGCCCAGATCTCGGCTACCGACAGCGGGCCGAGTGCTATCACTGCGGACAAAAACTGAACCGCGTTCCCGTCCTTATCCTTGCCCGTACCCGTCAACTCCATGGCCGGTCTGCCCTGCACCACGGTATCGGTGGGATCATCGAGTTTGACGTCGGTGTAGTTCTCTTTGAGAAATTCGAAGGTCGACTCGACGATCGCGCCGGCCTCGGCCTCGGCTTCAGTTTCGGTGTCGTAGTTCTGCGCGCGGAATTCGAGCACCGAACCATTCTCGCTCTCGATGGTGCCGAAATCGCCGACCTGGTCGATCCCGGTTACCACCCAATCGGCGGGAGCGTCGACGGAGAACATCGCGGTTGATTCGTCCGGATAGTAAAGCGTTGTCACGTCTCCAGCCGCAGCAGCTTGGGCACCGGCCTCGCCGACCGCACTGCTGGCCGCCGTCTCCGCGGCACTGACCGCCGAGGACACACTCGACGCGCTCGACACCGCCTCTTTAGCGCTCTCCTTGGTTTGGGAGCAGCCGCCGACGAGGGTGGCGGCAATCGCGAGGCCGCCGGCCGCCGCGGTGAGACGAATCGCGGTGATACGAAACATCGTGGCGTCCATGAGCGTGACTCTCTTTCCGGGGGAGTGACATGCCGGATCAGGGCAGTGATCCGGAGCTGCCGAGCAGCGTCGGAAGCGTAACCGAAAGCATGGAACGGCAGGTCAACTATGGCGCAAGCGCTGCCCGCCTGGATCGTGAGCGTAATGCGCAAAAGTCGGTGTAACGCACACTTCACGGTTTGCGATCACAAGCACGACAGGCCGTTCAGCAGTCTCTACGTTCATCAATAGAAGTAACTACTTCAGCGTAAGGAGTTTGAAATGGTCGTCATCGCTTCCCACGGTTCTTGGACTCCGGGACGTGGCCCGGTGACCACATGGACGGCATCGTCGGCTAGCCGCGAGATCATGGCGCGGGCTGAGGTCGATCCGATAGCGCCGAGCTTTCAGCAGGCGCAGCATCTGCGAACGGCCTACGAGGCTAGAACCAATGGCCGGGAAGTCCCGCGGCTGATCATGGCCGCCTGGGACATCGACGGCTGGTGCGACATCGCCGCGATGACCGACGCGATCAACGCTCACATCCGTCGCCACGACACCTACCACAGCGCTTTCGACGTGACCGCCGAGGCGATCACCCGTCGCACCGTCGACGCCGCCGAGCGCCTCGAGTTCGTCCCGACCGCGCTGGGTTTCCTGGATCAGGACGCCATCCGCACCCTCGTGCAGACGGCAACGCCGGGCACCCTCGAGTGGGACTGCTTCACCTTCGGCGTCATTCAGAAGCCGGATCACTTCACCGTCTACGCCAACGTCGATCACCTGCACAGCGACGGAACGTCGGCCGGGCTGATCTATCGCGAAATCAACCTGACCTACCGCGCCCTGGTAGACGGACTCGCCAGCACGTTGCCGGCGACCTCGGGCTACCGCGACTTCACCGCGCGGCAGAACCTCCATGTCGGCGCCATGACGCTGGACTCCAGGCCGATCAAGGACTGGGTTGACTTCGCCCGCGACGCCGGCGCCGACTGGCCCAACTTCCCGCTGGGATTGGGAGACACCTCCACCGGCGGTGAGGGTGGCATCGTCACCGTCGAATTGCTCAATGGTGACGAGACCGAGGAATTCAACGCGGCGTGCCGCGCGGCCGGTACCCGATTCAGTGGCGGCGTGATGGCCTGTGCCGCACTGGCCGATCACGAACTCACCGGCGCCGAGACCTTCCACGGACTCACCCCGTCGGACACCCGCACCGGCGACGCGCAATCGGTCAGTGTGGGTTGGTACGCGAGCCTGTTCCCGGTCTCGGTGCCCGTCGGCGACGGCAACTTCGCGCAGATGGCCCGCGCGGCGCAGAAGTCCTTCGATGCCAACAAGCACCTGTCCGCGGTCGCCTTCAAACGGGTGCTGGACCTCGCGTCCCACGAGGAACTTGGGCTGACACCGTCTGATCGGCCGTCGATGATGGTCTCGTTGTTGGATTTTCGCGCCCTCGTCGACGCCGAGGCCGACCGCTTCGGCATCTACCTGGACAACCTCTCCCACGGCGGCATCAACACCTGGATCGTCCGGCACGCCGATCAGACCACCCTCACGGTCTCCTTCCCGGAGACCCCGGAGGCCCGCCACTCGGTGCACGACTACATCGGGGTACTGCGGGGCGCCTTCACCGACGTCACCGAGTTCACCCCGGACTGGCTTGAGGAGAGCGCCGAGGCACCTTTTGCTCATTCTGCTTAAGCAGCCGGTTAAGCTTCCGGGGTGCCCAGCAAGCATCGGATAGACCTGCGACTCGCAACGCAGATCCTGCTGTTGCAGCTGGCGGTGGTGGCGCTCACGCTGGGCATTGCTTTCGCCCTGCTTGCGGTGGTCTACCACAACCGACTGATCGACGAATACGGCCACCGGTCCCTCGATATCGCGCGGGTACTGGCCGCGGCGCCGGCGGTCCGGGCCGACGTCGCCATGTACGACGGTGACGTGCCCCCGGCAGGCGAGTTGGCGAACGGCCCACTGCAGGACATCGCAGCCAAGGTCCGCGCCGGTACCGGTGTGCTGTTCGTGGTGATCACCAACGACCGCGGGATACGGCTAGCGCATCCCAACCCCACCGAGTTGGGAAAGCCGGTCAGCACCGATCCCTCTGTCGCGCTGTCCGGCCGCGAGGAGGTAGTCGAGCAGACCGGCACCCTGGGCCCATCGATTCGGGCGAAAGTCCCCGTTCTGGAGCTTGTTTCGGATCGGGTGATCGGCGCGGTCAGTGTCGGGATGTCCACCTCGTCGGTATACGAGTTGCTCCGCGACGAGCAACGCACCGCCGCCCTGACCGCCGGTCCCGCCCTGGTAGCCGGCCTGGTCCTTTCCGCGCTGCTGGCGCGGCGCTGGCGTGAACAGACACTGGATCTGCAGCCCACGGAGATGACCGAACTGGTACGCACCCAGGAAGCGGTGCTGCACGGTATCGGCGAAGGGGTGCTTGCCACTGATACCCACGGCAACACCACATTCGTCAACGACGAAGCGTGCCACCTGCTCGAGATCGGTTCCGCAACCGGCCATCCCGTTGATCAGATTGGACTGACGCCGCGGGTCCTGGAGGTGTTGCGGTCCTGCGACCCCGCACCCACCCTGGCCACCGTCGGGGACCGCGTTCTGGTCGTGTCGGCCCGACCGGTGGCGAGGGAGGGACGCGAACTGGGCACGGTGCTGATCGTGCGCGACCGCACCGATATCGAATCGCTGACACGTCAATTGGATGCTGTGCAGTTGATGAGCACGGTGCTGCGGGCCCAGCGCCACGAATTCGCCAACCGGCTCCATCTACTCAACGGACTGCTGCACAGCGGCCATCCCGACGAGGCCGGTGAGTACCTCGAGGAGCTACTCGGATCGGGGCCACTGGGTTCGGCACTGCCGGGTATTGACGCGATCCGTGACACCTACCTCCAAGCGTTGCTGGCCGCCAAGGCGGCGGGCGTCCGAGAAGCTGGGGTGACGCTGCGGATCGGGGAGAGCACCTGGGTGCCGGGTCGGCTCGTCTTCCCGGTCGACGTGACGACGGTGCTCGGAAATCTGATCGACAACGCGATCGAGGCGACCCGCACCGGTAGCTGCACGGAGAAGACGGTAGAAGTTGAACTACTCCAGGAAAACTCGACGTTGCACATTGCGGTGGCCGACAGCGGCGACGGAGTGGCACCGGATTTCGCCGACCAGATCTTCATCGAGGGAACGACGACCAAACAATCGACTGGATCGCAGGGTGGATTAGACGGCGGGCGCGGCATCGGTCTGACGCTGTCGCGGCAGATCGCCCGAGCGCTGGGCGGCGACATCGTATTGTCCCGCCCCGTCAACCCCGGAGGACCTCTGTGTGGAGCGGAGTTTATCGCCCGACTACCGGGCGTGATGGCGGAGGCCGAGCAGTGAGCGAATCTGAACTGAGCGTATTGATCGTTGAAGACGATTTCCGGGTCGCCGACATGCATGCCGCAATCGTCGATGCGCTACCCGGTTTCACAGTGGCTGGCACCGCCAACACTCTTGCCGCCGCCCGAAAGTCCGGCCCGGTCGACCTCGCACTGGTCGATGTCTATCTGCCGGACGGATCCGGGATCGACCTCGTTCGTGAATTACATTGCGACTCAATCATGTTGAGCGCCGCGACGGAAGCTGAGACGGTTCGCGCCGCTGTTGCAGCCGGCGCGCTGGGATATTTGGTGAAACCGTTTGCCCCCACCGAATTGGCCGCCCGAATGGCCGGGTATGCCCGCTATCGCAAGATTTTGGCCGCCGACAATCTCGGGCCTGCGGAAGTCGATGCCGCATTGGATTCGCTGCGTCCCCGCATCGCCGCACAGCAGTTGACCGTCGTTACACCCTCGCCGACCAAAGACCTTGTTTTGCAGGCGCTTGACGGTGCCACAGGGCCGATGTCGGCTGCCGAAGTCGCCGCCGAGATCGGAGTGTCGAGGGCGACTGCGCAGCGCTACCTGGCCGCGCTGGCAACCAGTGACGAGGTCAAGATCGGGTTGCGCTATGGCAGCACTGGTCGGCCCGAGCAGGAGTTCGTCGCCAAACCCAAGCCGCAGCCCAGGTGATCAAGAACGGGTGATCAAGAACAATCGCCCGGCAGTGGCAGGGAGTTGACAGCCAGGATCCTGGTGGCGCCGTCGATGACCCAGCGTGCGCCCGGGTTTTCCAGCGCTGCCTGGTAAACCACCTCGGCCGGATCGGCCATCAACTCGCCGCAGGCGATCGAGCGCCGTCCGGTGCTGGGCGCGAGAAAGCTCGCCGGTGGCGGACCCGGCCAGTCCGCGGCGCCGGGTTCATCGGCGTTACGTGCTTCGACCTCGTAGACGACAACTCGGTCGGGGGAGTAGGGCACGCGCGGGGTTCCAGCCGCCAACGCGGCGGCCCGGCTGATGATCGTGCGCAATGCGACTCGCGCGCTGCGCTGCTCCGGCGTCAGCCGAGCGTCGAAGCGCTCGTCGAAAGCGTACGGACTGACCCGCTGCTCACCGCCCCGGCCATAAACCATCACCGTCGTCGAGGGCAGATCGGTGACCCGCGGCGTGCCGAAGTCGGTGCCACTGTTGATCAGTCCGTCTGCCTCGACGCCGGCCACGAACGACGCCACCGCAGCGGGGTCGATTCGTGCGACCTCGTAGCGGGTGGGAATCAGTTGCAGGGCCGGGGCTTCCACGGCCGTCAGCACCCGGCCGTCGCCATAGATCGCCAACGACGGGGACGCCAGAGCCTGATACGCCGCCGGTGCCATCCCTCCCGAGGACATCACAATGAACACCATCTGCTGGGCCGGCAGGTTCGCAGCGGGCGTCGACCCCGCGTCCGGTGAGCAGCCGGTCATCACCAGTAGGCTAACCACAGAGCCGAGTAGGCGTCGTTTCGGCATCACCATAGGGATCCACCTTCCTCCTAGATCGGCATGCGGTAGCCGTAGTACTCCTGGTCCTCGTTGTATCCGCCATAACCCGCACCAAGATGATCGAATGACTCCACGAACTCGATCGCCTCGATCCACTTGACCTGCTTGAAGCCGAGTTCGACTTCGTCGCGGAGTCGAAGCGGCGCGCCGTGCGACTCGTTCAGTGGCTCGCCGTTCATTTCATAGGCCAGAATCGTCAGCTCGTGATACATGTTCGCGATCGGGTGGCAGTCGTAATACCGCCCGCCGCCGGAGCCGTCGGCGAAGGAGTAGAACACCACCCACTTTGCGTTCGGTAGCGGCGTGGCCATCTCGCAGATCGTGCTCATTGGCACACCGGCCCACTCACCGACACCGGACCAACCTTGGATGCAGAAGTGCTGAGTGATCTGACTCTGCTTGGGCAGTGCGCGCAACTCCGCAAAGGACAGCTCGAGCGGTTTCTTGACCAGTCCGTCGACCCGCAGGCGGTACTCCGACCAGTTGCCCGCCTGCAACCGGGCGTATTCCGGTGACTGCGGACGCTCACCGTTGGTCCAGAAGTACGGTGAGATGTCCTTTCGCGCATAGGTTGCGGTGGGATCCCAGCGTTCCATGAGCCCTTTCAGCGGGCCGAGGATGGTCCGGGCGGCTTTCTGTACCTTCCGCGGGTGCTTGAGGGTCAGCGGTGAAGCGACGAGCCAGAACGCCACGACGACCGCCATCCATGCCAGGTACAGCGCAACCCCCGCGTAGGAATCCGTGTCGGTACCCAGCGTGATGTGGTTGACATTGCCCACGAAACCGGTCACGAACACCATCAGGGTGTGGATGACGATGAAGGTCGCCATCCACACCAGGACACCGAAGTGGATGGTGCGGGCTACCTGGCGGTTCAGCAGTCCGGCCCCAGTGCCGAACCGGCCCGCGATCGCCGGCGCCTGCAGCAGTCCGGTGATCAAGGCGACCGGCGCGGCGATGAACACCGTAATAAAGTAGGCCAGCAACTGCAGCGCGTTGTAGGTGCTGAAGCCGGCATTCTGCGGCAGTTCCAGCGACAGGTATTGCAGCGCGGTTGACACGGCGTTGGGGAACACATCCAGCGAGGTGGGCACCAGGCGCTTCCACTGGTCGGTGCTGAACAGTAAGACGTAGAACACCACGCCGTTGATCAGCCACAGCAGATCGAAACTGAAGTGCCACCAGCGGGCCAGGCCGATTGAGTGCCGGATCCCTGGAATGCCCAGCTGTTTGGGCAGGGCAACGGAATCTTGCTTCGCTGTCCAGATTCGCGCCGGGTCATCACTGTCACGCTGGTCTGCGGGCACCGCGTCGCGCAACCGCATCCACTCGGTGTCAGGTTTGCAGCCGGCATTGAAGTACAGCCGCGGGTGGTCGGCAAGAATCTGGATGCCCGCTCGCATGATGAACATCATGAACAGCAGGTTGAAGAAGTGCTGCCACCGAAGCCACCAGGGGAATCCGGAGTCGACCGGATCGACGTAGTCCATCGAGGTGCCCGGATAGCGCGTGATGAAATCCTGATACCAGCCGTAGCGGGTCATCTCGCGCACCACAGCGATGGATAGCACTAGGCCGACGATCCCCAGTGGCAGGAGCCAGAGGCTGCTGAACCATCGGCGGCCGATCCGGACGGACGGAAACTGGGCGCGGGTCTGCGGGATCCCGCCGGCCCAGTCGTCAAGGGCGATGGCGCCCGTGGGCCCCTTCTTCAGTGACGCCCCGAGCGGATCGGGCTCACCTGGCTCCATGCCTCACCCATTCTTACTCGGTGGCCGCGCGGGCATCACTGTAGCCCGATCAACGCGTTCCACGCCCTGGAACGCGGAGGGATCGGTCGGCTGCCGTGTCGCGCCGCCACCTCACGGCAATCATGATGTGATCGTCGGGTAGTGAATCAACTCAGGGGACTTGCCGCACTCGCGATACTGACCGCCACCGCCGGGGCGACGGTGCAGTGCGCTCGGGGCCCAGCCCCCGGCCCGCCCGTCGCCGTCACATCGAGTGCCGCCGTCGAGTCGACGCGCCCCGCACCGGCACCGTCGGGCCAACCGGCCACGGTGCACCCGGTCACCGCCGCCGAACTTGGGACCACCTGGCGACCTGAATGCCCCGTCGCACCGGCGTCACTGCGCCGCGTCGAGCTCGACCACCTCGGCTTCGACGGCGGCACGCATCGAGGTCAACTCGTGGTCCATGAGGACGTCGTCGACGACGTCATCGCGATCTTCGAAGACCTGAAGCGCTTGCGCTATCCCATCGCGACGATGCGCACCGTCGATCACTATCCCGGCGCGCAGGACGAGTTGTCGATGCAAGACAACAACACCTCGGCGTTCAACTGCCGCGCCCTGGGGGACGGCTGGTCGCTGCACGCCTACGGCCGCGCCGTGGACGTCAACCCGCTCGTCAATCCCTACATCGACGCCGCCGGGAACCTGGAGCCCGGGACTGCCGCTCGCTACCTCGACCGCAGCCGTGATGATCTGGGCCTGCTGCGAGCCGACTCCCCGGCAGTGCGGGCGTTCACCGATCGGGGCTGGCGCTGGGGTGGCGCCTGGAGTGACCCGGTCGATTACCAACACTTCGAACGACCCTGACGGCCGACGCCGCGGACTGCCCGGCGCGACCTCGTGACCAAAGGCACTACGTTCGGCAGACCCCGACGCGCGGCCTGTCGATCAAGTAAGAATGAATCCGAGCCCGGAGCCCGGCCCGGAGCCCGTAGCCCCGGAGTCAACGGAGGTAGCAATGCAGCAGCGGCGCCGACTCGGCGTTCAGGATGCCCTCTGGTTGGAGATGGACCGCCCGAACAACCTGATGGTGGTTGACTCGGTGATCTGGACGGCCGAGCCTCTGGACTTCGCCAAGGTGCGCCACGTGATTCACGAGCGACTCCTGGACCGCTACCCGGTGTTCCGTAGCCGCGCTGTGAAAGACGACGACGGATCCTGGTGGTGGGAACCCGACCCGAATTTCGATTTCGACAATCACGTCGCCCTGGTCTCGCTGAATAAACCCACAGACCCCCGCGCGTTGCAGGAACTGGTCGCCGCTCACCGGACCAAGCCACTTGACCACAATCGTCCGCTCTGGCAGGCGATTTGGGTTAAGCGCTACGGCAAGGGCAGTGCCATGATCCTGCGCAGTCACCACGCCATCGCCGACGGTATGCGGATGGTGCAGTTGTCGATGAGCCTGTTTGACGCCGGTCCGCAGGGCGGGCCGATCATCGGCCCCGCAGTGACCCGGCATTCGTCTCAGCCGCAGCCGCCCGGGCAGCCGTTGGCGGAACGGGTGCGGTCCACCGCCGTCGGAGCCGTGAACATGGCCGGCGGTGTCATCTCCGGGGCCGCGGGCGCAATCGCCGACGTGCCGAGACTGCTTGGCAGGGCCGGCCGACTCGGCCGCTTTGCGCTGCGAAATCCCCTCGGGGCGGGCAACACCGTGGTGACCGCCGCGCAGGCAACCGGCAACGGTCTGGTGCAGACGGTGCGGTCCGCCCTGCCCGGCGGTGGACCGCTGATCGACGTCTTCTCCTCGGCTCCCGGCGATCTGGACACCGTTCGGAAGTTGGTGGTGGGAACCCGCAATGAAGCGACGATCTGGACCGGGACCGCGGGTGGCGACAAGAGCGTGGCCTGGTCGCAGCCGCTGTCCCTGGTGGCGGTCAAGGCGATCGCGAAGGCGAACCGCTGCACCGTCAACGACGTACTGGTGGCCAGCGTGGCACTGACGCTGTATGACTACCTCAAGGCGCACGAGGCACGGTGCTCGTCGGTGACCTTCATGGTGCCGGTGAACCTCAAACCGCTTGACCTGAACCTGCCCGACACCCTGGGCAACGAGTTCGCCCTGGTGCAGTTGGAATTGCCGACCGACGAGCCCGACCCGCTGAAGGTACTGGCCGCCGCGAAGCGGCGGATGGACCGGATCAAACACGGGCACGAGGCGGCGCTGGCGTTCCGGTTCCAGGAGACCATCGCCGGGCTCAGCCAAGGGTTGTATGAGGCATCGGTGGACCTGTTCACCAATCGGACCCTCGGAACGCTGACCAATGTGCCCGGCCCGCCAGTGCCGGTGTACCTGGCCGGCTCTCAGGTGGAGGGCATCGTCGGCTGGGCGCCGATCTCGGGAAACCAGCCGATGAGTTTCACCATCTCCAGTTACAACGGTTCGGTGGTCGTCGGGATCGCCTGCGACACAGAACTGGTGCCTGACCACGAGATGATCGTCGACGGATTCTCCTTCGCCTTCGGCAGACTGTTCGAGGCGAGCCCGGGGGCGGAGTTGATGCCGATCAGGTGGGCGAGTGACGAGCGAGGGCGTGGCCGACGGCGTTGAGCGCGCGCCTGGCGCGATAACATAAGCTTTGTTACAGCCTTCAGGCCCGAAGGGGGAGTGCACCATGTCCGTCACCTCGCTCAACCAGAGTCGCCCCACGCAGTCGCTGAGCGGCCACGTCGATGTGCTGATCGTCGGCGCCGGGATCTCCGGAATCGGGTTGGGCCACCACCTGGTGACCAAGCAGCCGGGCCGAAGTTTTGCCATCGTCGACGGCCGTGCCGCCATCGGCGGCACCTGGGACCTGTTCCGCTACCCGGGCATCCGGTCGGACTCCGACCTGCACACCTTCGGCTATGAGTTCAAGCCCTGGACTTCCGACAATGCCATCGCCGATGCGCACGAGATCCTCGACTACCTGCACGAGGTCGTCGAAGACGATGATCTGGCCCGGCGCATGTACCTGGGCCACAAGGTGTTACGTGCTGACTTCTCCAACCACACGGCGCAGTGGACGGTGACCCTCGAACGCGACGGCAAGCAGTGGGACGTCACCTGCGACGTCCTGTTCTCGGCAGCGGGTTACTACGACTACGCCGGTGGGTACACGCCGCACTTCGAGGGTCGGGAGGACTTCGAGGGTGTCATCGTCCACCCGCAGGCCTGGCCGGAGGATCTCGACTACGCGGGCAAGAAGGTCGTCGTCATCGGCAGTGGTGCCACGGCGGTCACCCTGATTCCCGCGATGGCACCCGTCGCCGGGCACATCACCATGCTGCAGCGCTCGCCGTCCTACGTGATGCCCCTGCCGCGGAAGGACCCGATCGCCAACGGACTGCGCAAAGTGCTCCCGGGCGAACTCGCGTATCGGATCACCCGTCGGCTCAACGTCGGCCGTCAGCGACTCATCTACGGCGCAAGTCGCCGCTATCCGAAGCAGATTCGCCGTCTCATCCGCAAGTTCAATGTCAGTGCCCTCCCCGAAGGTTACGACGTCGATACCCACTTCAACCCGACCTACAACCCGTGGGATCAGCGGATGTGCGCGGTGCCCGACGCCGATCTTTTCCGCTCCATCTCCAAAGGCAAGGCCTCGGTGGTGACCGACAAGATTGTCCGCTTCACCAAAACCGGGATTCTTCTCGAGTCAGGCCGGGAATTGGAGGCCGACATCATCGTCACCGCCACCGGCCTGAACCTGTTGGCCTTCGGCGGCATGACGCTGGCGGTCGACGGCGCGACGGTCGATCTGCACGAATGTCTGGCCTACAAGTCAATGATGCTCTCCGGTGTCCCCAACTTCGCGTTCGCGATCGGGTACACCAATTCCTCGTGGACGCTGAAGGTCGACCTGGTCTGCGAACATTTGTGCCGGATGCTGGCCTACATGGATCAGCACGGCTACACGACTGTCGTTCCGGTCGACGATGACCCGTCGATCGAGCGTCGTCCGCTGCTGGATTTCTCGGCCGGCTACGTTTTGCGTTCGCTGGACGGTTTTCCGCAGCAGGGATCCAGTGGGCCGTGGGCGGTGGCGATGGACTACAGGTCCGATCGCGAGCGGCTGATCAAAGGCCCGGTCGCCGACGCCGCCTTGCGGTTCGGCACCACCGATCGGGTCAGTGCGGCCGCGGGGGCGGCCACGGCATGAGTCGGCCCACCTTTGTCGAGGTGGATGGACGGCGCGTGCGGGTTCGGGTCGACGGCGACCCCGCCAACCCTCCCGTGCTGTTGTTGCACGGCATCGGTCGCAGTCTGGACGACTGGGCACCTCAGCACGAGCGGCTCGCGTCGGCGCACCGGGTGATCGCGATCGACGTGCCTGGGTTTGGCTTCTCCGAGCGCCCCGTTGGCCCGATCACGTTGTCCGCCTTCGCAAAAGGTGCGCTGGGCGCGGTCGACGTTCTCGGCGAAACCCGGCCACTGAACATTATCGGCAACTCCCTCGGCGGCGCGATTGCGCTGCAGACCCTGGCACTGCGGCCGGAGCGGGTGTCGAGCCTGGTGTTGGTCAACAGTGCGGGATTCGGACGCGAGGTGACGTTGCTACTGCGTGTTCTGGCGATGCCGGTCATTGGAGGATTGAGCGTGCGCCGGCCCACCCGCGCGAGTGCGCGACTGCTGGAACGCACCATCTATGCCGATCGGTCCCTGGCCACCAGGGAGCG
>CAIWCQ010000048.1 GCA_903911165.1 uncultured Actinomycetes bacterium
CCGCCGGTGGCGTTGGCGCCGAACCCTTCGGCTCCGGGGAACGCCGCGAGTGGGGTTGACGCGTCGGGAGTCGGGCTGACCGCCACCGTCACCGCAGTACTGGCCGTACCTCCGCGGCCGTCGACGACGGTCACGGTGAAGCCGTCCGCACGATCCGCAGGCGTCGCACCCGGTGCCGCCGCGGTGTTCCGCGCGGCAACGGTCGGCGTGTAGGTGAACGCACCGGTGCCGGCGTTGATGATGATCGCACCCTTGGCTGTCGACGCAGGGGCGCTGTAGGTCAACGTGTCACCATCGGCGTCGGTGGCGCTCACACTGCCGGTCACCACACCCGTCAACGCATTCGGGACACCCACCACCGGGGTGCCGGAGACCGGGTTGACATTCGACGGACTGACCACGACGGTCACCGACGCCGTCGCGGTGCCGCCCTGCCCATCGGTCACCATCACGGTGAAGGAGTCGGCGCGTTCCCCGGCGGTGGCACCCAGTGCCGCCGCGCGGTGCCGGGCCGGTGCGGTCGGCGGGTAGTTGAACGCGCCGGTGTCGGCGTTGATGATGATCGCGCCCTTGGCCGTCGTCGCAGGGGCGCTGTAGGTCAACGTGTCACCATCGACGTCCGTGGCACTCGCACTGCCGCTCACCACACCCGTCAACGCATTCGGCGTTCCCACCACCGGGGTGCTCAACACCGGCGCGCGATTGGCCGGGGTGAAGGGCGCGACGATCACCGCAACCGGGCTGGTGGAGGAATCCCCGCGGCTGCCGATCAGCCCGAAGGAGAGCAGGTTGAGCAACCCCGCAAGGCCGTGGATCGCGAAGCCGCTGGGCGCGTCGCTGACGGTGACCCGGAAGGAGTCGGTGACTCCGGCCGCGACCGCCGCGTCCGGCGTGTAGGTCCAGTTGCCGTCGGGGCTGACCGCTGCGACTCCGTGGGTGGGACCCTCGGTGATGGTGTAGCTGAGCCTAGGGCTGTCGGGGTCAACAGCATTGAGGAGACCGGTGACCACACCGGCGGCGCCCTGTGTGGTTTGGGTCGGGCGCAATTGCGGCGTCTGGTTGTTGAAGAAGGCCGACACACCCCGAAAGAAGGAACTGATGGGATCAGTGGCGACGGCGTGGGCGGAAAGTGGTTGCGGAACAGTTGATTCGGCGAGCGCGACGGCGGCGCTATTCTCTCGGCGCGCAGGGGCCGGTGGCACCACATCGACCGGCGGTGCCGTCGCGTCGCCGATCCCGGGAACAAGCGCCGCGACCGGGGCAAGCTCGGACCGGGAGGGCCGCACTGGCCGCGACGTCACCCGGGCAGTCGGAGCGGAGACGGACCTCGCCAATGCGCCCCGAACACCGGGGTCGCGGTTGCCGCGCAGTCGGCCAGCGTCCACTGGTTGGGTCGGCCGTTCCATCGCCGACGAGGCATCGGGGGTGACCGAGTCGGCGGCGGCCGTTCCCGTGCCGCCCGCCATGACGGCCAGACCGATTCCCAGGGTCGCGGCCAGGGGGCCGACACGGCCCACGAACGGTCCGGCTTTGATCAGATTTGACCCAGCGTTCATCGAATCCCCCGATTTGCGGACCCGCGGGGGAACCGCTCTATTAACCGTCCTCCACAACCCCACGATTGGCAACCCCTTACCGCCGATAAGGTGACGAAAGTCCCGAAACTGGGGCTACAGTCACATGCATGAAAACTGTCAAACAGATGTGCCTCGGAGTTGCTGTAGCCGGAATCGTCGCCGGCGCGGGATCAGCGGTCTCGACCGCAGTCGCCTCGGCAGATCCCGCCGCGCCCGACTCGACCCGTTCGGCCGACGCCACCGACGCAGGTTCATCGGCACCCGTCGGTTCGCGGGCGGAAGTCCGCGACCGTTCAGCCAGATCTCGCGCTGCCACCTCCACCGTGGAGCCCGCCACCACTTCCGTAGAGACTGCGAACAACGACCGCCCCCGAGCGTCGGTGCAGCAACGGGCGCCGCGAACAGCAGCAACAGCGATTCGCTCGCCACGGACCGTCAGGGTCGCGGTCGAGTCGGTGTCCGCGCCCTCCAGTGCCGCGGATGTCACCGCACCTGAGGGGTTCGCCCCGCCGCAACCGGTCGCGCAGGTGGCCGCCGCCGCAGCTGTCGTCGCCGCGCCCGTGGCTTTCGCCGCCGTGCCGGCGCTTCCCGCCCCGGCGCCGGTTCCGCTTCTGCCACTGCTTCCGTTCCCAGCACTGCCGGTCGCCCCCGCCAGTGCCGCGACGGTCAGCAGTGCATCTTCGACAACGACCCGCCGCGGCGCCAACGCGGTCGCCGCCGTTCAGGTCACCGAGCCGAAGCGCGTACTGCTGATCGGCACCGACGGCACGAACCTGGACAAGGTATTGGCCGACCCTGCCAACGTCGGATTCTTCGATCTCATGGCTGAGAGTGTCACCGGCGCCACCAGTATCGTCGGGCACACCACGATCTCGGGTCCGTCGTGGACGACGATCCTGACCGGCGTGTGGGACAACAAGAGTGGCGTGATCAACAACATCTTCAACCCGGCGCCGTACGACGCCTGGCCGACGGTGTTCAACCTGCTCGAGGCACACAACCCGGACATCGATACGGCCGTGATCGCCGACTGGAAGTACATCAACGACATCGGGGCCGCCGGCGCCTTCCCCGTTGCGGCCGACGACAACATCTTCGTGCCCTTCGACACGAGTTGGGAAAACACCGACGATGACGTGACAACCGCGACCATCGCGCGGATCAACGCGACCCAGGCAGCCGACTCGTCCTTCATCTTCTCCTACCAGGTAGCCGTTGACGAGGCCGGACACGCCTACGGCGGCGGATCGCCGGAGTATGCCGCCGCCATCGTCAACACCAGCGAGAACATCGCCGCGATCATGGAGGCGGTTAACGACTGGGAGGACGCCAACCCGGGTGAGGAGTGGACGGTGATCGTCACTACCGACCACGGCCACCAGCAGTCGGTGGGCTTCGGTCACGGCTTCCAATCACCCAACGAGACATCGTCGTTCGTCATCTTCGACCTTGAGGGTGACGGGGCCAATGACGGCAAGCAGAATCTTGGGTACTCGAACGCCGACATCACGCCCACGATCGTGAACCTGTTCGGGGCGCCACCGCGATCCGACTTCGACGGGGTGTCGCTGGCGACCAAGACCGACAGCATCGTCGATCCGGTCGATCTCGGCCAGGCACTCAACGACGCCGTCAACACGTTCGGCTACCCGAACATCGGTACCGATATCGCACTCGGCATTCGGACCATCTTCGGATCCATCCCGTACTTCCTGGACGGCTTCGTGACCACCATCACCGGCCAATTGCAGAGCATCGTCGAACAGGACATCTTCTTGGTCAGTGCGCTGGCCGGCGCAGCCGAATTCCTGGTCCAGATCACCGGCGACGTGCTCGTCTTCACGACCCAGGCAGTGGCCCGGGTGGTCGCGTATCTGACCGGTGCCGGCACGATCCCCCCGACGGATCTGCCGCTGACACCGCCGCCGGCGGACTCGGTGCTCGTTCCGGTGTGGCTGCCGGCCGCCGTCCTGGTCTGATCACTTCGGCAGGATGCGTGACCTGGCCCCGCCGCCGGCGACCTGGATAGTCTGACCACTGACCCAGCCGGCGGCAGGGGATGCCAGCCACAGGAATGCGTTGGCGACGTCCTGCGGGGTGCCGGCCCGGCCGGTGAGATTCCTGGGGTTAGCGAGCGCATTGCGGACCTGTTCGTCAAGACCGATATCGGCGTAGGCGTCGGTCAACACCGTGCCGATCAGCACGGAGTTCACCCGGACCCGCGGTCCGAAGTAGTGCGCCACACTCAGCATCGCGTGATTCAGCGCCGCCTTGGCGGCGGAGTAGGCGAGGAACTCAAACGCCGGCGTCACGGCGACCATCGACCCCGAGTTGGTGACGGTGGCGTTGCCGGCCTCGAGTAGATATGGCCTACAGGCAGCGGTCATCCTCAGCGCCGCAACACAATTGATTTTGTACTCCTCCACCATGTCCTCGACTGCGATGTCGAGTGGATCCTCACAGTTCCTGCCCCACCCGACATTGTTGACCAGGGTCGAGATGCCGCCCAACGCGGCGACGGTGCGCTCGACGACTCGGGCGACGTCGGCATCCTCGGTGACGTCACACGCCATCCCCGAAACATCCGCACCGGTTTCCGCGGCGATCGTCGCAGCGGTCTCGACTGCCTTGTCGCCGTTGCGGTCGGCGATCACCACACTCGCGCCCGCCCCGGCGAATGTGCGGGCAATGGCCTCGCCGATGTTCTGCGCGCCCCCGGTCACGATGGCGACATGGCCGTCCATCCGGAAGTCGGCGAAGGCGTCAAATGTCATGGGTGCCCCTTATCAGTGCGTCGCATCAGTGATACCCCCCATCAGTGAAACCCCACATCAGTGATACCCCCCATCAGTGAAACCTAAGCAATACTTCCCCAATGGGCACTTACGCGGTCACCGGTTCGGCATCCGGGATGGGCGCCGCGGTCGCCGCGAGATTGCTCGGGTCCGGCCACACCGTCATCGGAGTCGACATCCGAGGTGCCGACATCATCGCCGATCTGTCGACGCTGGCGGGTCGCCGCGGTGCCGCGGCCGACGTGCTTGCCGCCTGTTCAGGTCGCCTGGACGGTGCGGTACTAGCCGCCGGTCTCGGACCAACCAAAGGTGCCGAACGGGCGGTCACCGAGGTGAATTACTTCGGCGTGGTCGAACTACTGCAGGCATGGCGTCCGGCACTGGCGTCCGCCGAACGCGCGAAAGTCGTTGTTTTCGGGAGCAATTCGACGACCACAGTGCCAGCGGTTCCCGGCCGGGCAATCCGAGCGCTGTTGGCCGGCGACATCGAGAAAGCGGTGCGCGCCTACCGGATTTTCGGGCGCTACGGCCCGCCCGTTGCTTACGCGGCGTCGAAGATCGCGCTCAGCCGTTGGGTGCGCCGCCACGCAGTGACGGCGCAGTGGGCCGGGGCCGGGATCCGACTCAACGCACTGGCCCCGGGGGCGATCATGACGCCCATGCTCGAAGAGCAGTTGGCCGATCCGGTGGAAGCGAAGGCGGTTCGCGAATTCCCCATCCCGATCGGCGGATTCGGCGACGCCGGCCAACTCGCCGACTGGGTGGTGTTCATGCTCTCCGATTCAGCCGACTTCCTCTGCGGCAGCGTGGTTTTCGTCGATGGCGGCCCAGATGCGTACTTCCGGCCCGACGACTGGCCACGGGCGGTGCCGGCCCGCCGGTTGCTGTCCTACCTCCGCCGGACCCGTCAGTACTCGCAAAAGAGCCGGTCATGATCCCGCGATGGGGTGTCCTACTGACCGCGTTGACCGTCGCGCTGGCAGCGTCGGGCTGCGCGGACGAAGCGCCGGAATCGGGGCCGCAGACCATCACGATCGAGGTGTCCTACGACGACGCGCTGAACCAGGTGAACATCACCCGCGCCGTCACCATGAACGTCGGTGACACCCTCCAGGTGAGCCTGGCGTCCAACTCCTCCACCGGTTTTCGCTGGACACCGGACATGCAAATCACCGACGCGGCGGTGATGGCGCAAGCCGGCCATGAGGTTCTCGCCCCCACGGCCGGGCGGCCCGGAGCGGCGGGCCGGGAGGTGTGGGCACTGCAGGCCATCGGACCCGGCACCACCACCGTGTCCACCACCTACGGGCGTCCATGGACGGGCGGGGAGAAGGATGCGTGGACGTTTACCGCCGAGGTGACGGTCGACTGAGCCTCTGCGAGTCACTGGCGTCACTTTAGTCACCCAGTAAGTACTCTGAACGGGTGCGGAAGTCCACCGGAATGAGGGCCGGGGTCGTCGCTGCCTGGCTGCTGGCGATAGTGGCCTCAGCGGCCGGTTGCGCCACCACCGTCGACGGCGCCGCCATCTGTATCGGTTGCGGCAACGGCACCGAACCGGAGTTCCCGAACGCTCGCCCCGGAGCGCCCACGACGATGCCGACTCCGGTCCCGGTTCCGCCGTCGACCGGCGAAACGCTCTC
>CAIWCQ010000049.1 GCA_903911165.1 uncultured Actinomycetes bacterium
ATCTGATTGGCGATCTGGGCGAGTTCGGCGAGCCGACCGAGCTCCTTGCCGGCGGTATAGGTGTCCTGGAAGGGGATCTTGATGGACCGGCTCGCGAGCTCGGCGACGTCGGCAAGCAGCAATGCGCGCACCTGCGTCGTCGCAGTGGCATCCAGCAGCGGCACCACGGGCAGCATCGGGCTGGCGTCGTAGGTCACCTTGAAGCTCGAGTCTCCGGCGAGCTTCATTTCTCCGCGTGCGGACTCGTAGCTGTAGCCGGTGAGGGCTTCGTTGGTATTGATCCACTGGTGGCGATAGAGGGCCGACAGCGGGTCCTCGCCGGTCTGCGTCGTGACCGAGAAGGTCTGGGTCACGGTGTCCGCCGCTGGATCGTAGGCAAATTCGATGGTGCTGCCGGTCGGCACGTCGTCGGCATGGCCGGCAAAGAGCTGGAGCACGGCCACGGATTTCACCGGCAGAACCGCGGCGGCAAAGGTTTCTGCCCCTCCGAGGTCTGACTTCAGGCCGGTTTCGGTGACCGTCCATTCCGCACCCTCGGGTGCAAAAATGCCGTAGTGCACGCCCCGGATCGTGACACCGGCCATGCCGTTGCCGCTGTACCAGATCTCACCCTGGCCATCCCAGGAAAGCCCTTGCCTGCCGTCGCCGATGACATCGACAGTGGCCACACTGCCCGCATTGGTCGAGAGGACGGACGGCGTCTCGCTGGTCGCACCGCTCCTGAGGAAGAGCGTGCCGGAGGTCGCGCCGCCGCCGGCGCTGAGGTTGCTGAACGGCAGCGTCACGGTCGCCTGGTTCGGGTCGCCCGCGGGAGCATCCACGCGCACCATCGGCGCGCCTTCGCCAATGGCATTCCAGATCTCGAGTTTCGCCGAACCATCGACGAAATCGGCCATAACGCCACTCCGCGACGACAGGCCGGCGCCCTCGGTGTAGGTCTCCCAGCCGGTAGCGGCGTCGGTCGGGTGATAGAGATAGGTCTCGACGCGGTCATACTTGCCGTTGCCGTCGAAATCGTAGGAGATGCGGACCTGCGGACCGTTGGCAGGTTGGGTGCCGGAGTCTACCGGCAGCTTGAAGCGGGTGATGGAGTCGTTGAAGGTGCCGCTGAGGCCGCCGATCTCATAAACAAGCGGCTGCATCGGGTTATCGACGCGGCTGACCGGCGGGGCTTCCATGACATCGATGACCGCTGCACCATCGCCGCTCAGCGAGAAGTAGACGAACGGCAGGCCGTGACCAAACGTGGCCCGCAGGCCGCCGCCGGCATCCTGCCAGTCCGCGGTGACCGTCCAGTCTCCGTAGTCCGACACCGTGACGCCTGCTCCGCTTAACCCCTCGACACCGACATGCAGGCCGGGCGCAAAGGAGTGCTCGTACTTGATGTTGTCTGCGACCTGAAGACCCGGCGCGTCGATATAGCGGACGGAGTTCTGGTAGCCGATCTGGAGTCCCGCACCATCCGCCCTGAGCGCGATGGGGTCGGCATAAAGCGGCGCCGAAGTCGGACTGTTGAAGTAGTTGAAAACGAGCGAAGACCACCAGTCGTTGGTGGGAACTGGCGCATGAGCGGCATCGCCGCTTACTTGGGGTGTTGCCGCTGCGCCGCCGTAGAGTTCCGGCCCTGCGGCGCCGTCCGGGATCGTGGTCGAGATGCTGCCAGCTCCGATACCCCGCACACCCATGTCCATCCCCTCCCGGTCGACTGCCGCGATTGAAGCGATGTGCGCACCGACGAAAACCAGGTCCGCAGCAATCGGCGTTTGGGATGTACGGATGGTAAATGTGTGGTGGCCACCTCACAAAGAATCAATCTTGACCCCGCAGCCGGGTTCGACGGCAACGGCTGGTCGATCGCGGCGGCACTTGGAAGGCAACAAGGAGTGAGCTGACTCGCCGATTGCCGCGAATGCTCTTCTCTAGACTGCCTCGCCTGCGACCCAGCCGCTCGACCAGGCCCACTGGAAATTGTAGCCGCCCAGCCAGCCGGTGACGTCGACCGCCTCGCCGATCGCGTAGAGGCCCGGCACCTTCTTCGCCTCCATCGTCTTCGACGACAGCCCGTCGGTGTCGATGCCGCCCAAGGTGACTTCGGCCTTTGCATAGCCCTCGGTGCCGGTTGGCACGAAGGTCCATGTCTTCAGGCG
>CAIWCQ010000050.1 GCA_903911165.1 uncultured Actinomycetes bacterium
ACGTATTCGGCAGCGTCGCCGGTCACCGGGGTGGCCAGCAGGGTGGTCACGCCGGCTTCGGCGAAGGCCGCGATCCGTTCCTTCACGTAACCGCGTGGGCCGATGAGCGAGATATTGCGCACCAGTTCGTCGGGCACCGCCGCGATCGCCTCTGCCTTGCGCCCGGACAGATAAAGATCCTGGATACGATCGGCCGCCTCGCCGAACCCGTACTTGGTGGCGACGTTGTGATAGAAGTTCTTGCCCTTGGCTCCCATGCCGCCGATGTACAGCGCCAGTTGGGGTTTGGCCCAGTTCAGTCGTTCCTCGACGTTGTCGCCGATGGCAAGTGAGACGCCCACCATCACGTCGAGTTCGCCGAGTTCGGGGTCGCGTTTGGCCGTGCCGGCCCGCAGTGCCTCACCCCACACGCGATCGGCTCGTTCGGGGTAGTAGAAGATCGGTTGCCAGCCTTCGGCGATTTCGGCAGTCAGTGCGACATTCTGCTCACCGAGTGAGGCGATATGGATCGGAATCCGTTCGCGCACGGGGTGATTGATCAGACGCAGCGATTTACCCAGTCCGGTGCCGCGATCCGGCGGTAACGGGATCTGATAGTTGCGGCCCTGGTGGGAGACCTTCTCCCGGCGCCACACCTGGCGGCAGATCTCGACGACTTCACGGGTGCGGCCCATGGGCGCGTCGAACGGCACGCCGTGGAAGCCTTCCATCACCTGTGGACCCGACGTCCCGATGCCCAACCTAATGCGGCCGTCCGAGACATAGTCCAAGCCGGCGGCCGTCATCGCCAGCAGGGTGGGCGTGCGGGTGTAGATCGGGAAGATCCCCGACCCCAGTTCGATGGTCGAGGTCTTCGCCGCGAGATAACCCAATTGGCTCACCGCGTCGTAGGAGTACGCCTCGGCAACCAGGACGATATCGACGCCGTGGGACTCCAGGACGACGACCTGCTCGACCGACTCCTTGAAACCGCCCGCGTAGGAAAGGAAAACTCCGGTGCGCATACTGCCGGACGCTACCGGAACAAAGCGACGATGCGATCCTCGTGGGTGACGGCAGGGGCATCGGGGTCGGGCAGGGCGGTGTGCGGTAACTCGGCGTCGGTTTCGGCGAACTCACGGTAGGTCGCGTCGTCGGTCAGGTGGAACAGGAAGAAGCCGGTGAGCAATGCCCGCACGGTCTTCTGCGTGCGCGAACTGGGTCCCGGGAAACCGAGCAACCTCAGCGCGCGGCGTTTTTCGGCCAGGCCCGCCGCGTTGGCCTTGTCGATCACCCGAAGTACGGCGCCGTCCCAGGACTCCGCGACCTCGAGGGCGTCGGTGCGCAGCGACTTCCGATCGTCGGGGGTGGCCAGCACCAAACCCGGGACCGACAGCGTTGCCGCGCATTCCTCAGCCGACGGCTTGGTGACCGACGGAAACACCGCCGCCACCGCTTTCGCCCGGGGTCCGGCCGCCGCGGCGAACACCGCTGCCGAGCCGCCGAATCCATGCCCGGCCACGCCTAACTTCTGCGCGTTCACACTGATCTCGCCGGAGCCCAGTCGCACACCGGTGATCACGTCCAGGGTGGCATCGAGGTCGGCGGCCAGCGTCAGCACCGACGGGGCCAGACCGCGCTGGGTGTCCGGCGCGGCCGTGACGACGCCCCAACTCGCCAGGTGCTCACAGGTATCGGCGTAATGGGCGGCCTCGGTGAGCCAATCGTGACCGAAGGCCACCGCGGGCAGTCCGAAGCCCGATGCCGGGGTGTAAACGACGCCGGGAATGCCGGCAAATCCCAGGTCACCGCGCAGCACTCGATGCGGTCCCGGCCGGGTCAGCGCGGCGAAGAGCTTGCGGTTGCGGCGAGCCATCCTGCGACGGTAGCCGACAGTGCCGGGGGTACCGGAGGACTACCCTTGATACCCGTGTGCGGAATCGTGGCTTACGTGGGGCACCGTCCCGCCCGTGAGGTCGTCGTCGATGCCCTGCGCAGGATGGAGTACCGGGGTTATGACTCCGCCGGACTGGCCATCCTCGACGGGCAGGGCGGGCTCGCGGTTTGCCGCCGGGCTGGCCGCCTGGCCAACCTGGAATCCGCGCTGGCCCAGTCCGACGCCAGCCAGTGGAGTGGGACGGCCGGGATCGGCCACACCCGCTGGGCCACCCACGGCCGTCCTACCGACCGCAACGCGCACCCGCATCGTGACACCGCCAGTGAATTCGCCGTGGTGCACAACGGAATCATCGAGAACTACGCCACTCTCCGCGGTGAACTCGAGGCCCACGGCGTGGAGTTCGCCAGCGACACCGACACCGAGGTCGCCGTGCATCTGGTGGCCCGCGCCTACCGCGAGGGTGCCACCGCCGGGGATTTCGTCGGTTCGGCACTGGCGGTCGTGCGCCGACTTGAAGGCCATTTCACACTGGTCTTCGCCCATGCAGACGATCCCGGCACCATCGTGGCTGCTCGGCGTTCCACGCCCCTGGTCGTCGGAATCGGCGACGGGGAGATGTTCCTGGGTTCCGATGTCGCGGCGTTTATCTCCTACACCCGCGATGCCGTCGAACTCGGCCAGGATCAGGCCGTGGTGATCACTGCGGACGGCTACCGGATTACTGACTTCGACGGCAATGACGCCTCCGGCCATGCTCGCCCTTTCCATATCGACTGGGATCTCTCGGCTGCCGAGAAGGGCGGCTATGACTACTTCATGCTCAAGGAGATCGCCGAGCAGCCTGCCGCGGTCGCCGACACCCTGCTCGGCCATTTCGTCGGCGGCCGCATCGTGCTCGACGAGCAGCGGTTGTCCGACCAGGAGTTGCGCGAGGTCGACAAGGTCTTCATCGTCGCCTGCGGCACGGCCTTCCACTCCGGCCTATTGGCCAAGTACGCCATCGAGCACTGGACCCGACTCCCGGTGGAAGTCGAGTTGGCCAGCGAATTCCGTTACCGCGACCCGGTTCTGGACCGCGGCACGCTGGTGATCGCGATCTCGCAGTCCGGCGAAACCGCAGACACCCTGGAGGCGGTGCGGCACGCCAAGGGCCAGAGGGCGAAGGTACTGGCCATCTGCAACACCAACGGCAGCCAGATCCCGCGGGAGGCCGATGCCGTCCTCTACACCCGCGCCGGGCCGGAGATCGGCGTGGCGGCAACCAAGACGTTTCTGGCCCAGCTCACCGCGAACTACCTCGTCGGCCTGGCCCTGGCCCAGGCCCGGGGTACCAAGTACCCCGACGAGGTGGCACGCGAATATCGCGAACTGGAATCGATGCCCGCCCTGGTGGAACAGGTTCTCGCGCAGTGCGATTCGGTAGCTGAACTCGGTCGGCGTTTCGCCGATTCGTCGACCGTGCTGTTCCTTGGCCGCCACGTCGGCTACCCGGTCGCACTGGAGGGAGCGCTCAAGCTCAAGGAATTGGCCTACATGCACGCCGAGGGCTTCGCGGCCGGTGAACTCAAGCACGGTCCTATCGCGCTCATCGAAGACGGCCTACCGGTCATCGTGGTGATGCCTTCACCCAAGAACGTGCTGCACGGCAAAATGCTGAGCAACATTCGGGAGATCCAGGCTCGCGGCGCGGTCACGATCGTCATCGCTGAAACCGGTGACGACACGGTGCGGCCCTACGCCGACCACATTTTTGAAATTCCCTCTGTGTCAACGCTTTTCCAGCCGCTGCTTTCGACGGTCCCGTTGCAGGTGTTCGCGGCGTCGGTGGCCCAGGCCCGTGGTTACGATGTCGACAAGCCGCGTAACCTCGCCAAATCCGTCACCGTGGAATAGCGCCCGATGCGCTACTACCACTCCGCCGATCAGATCCGCGTGGCTGAGGCGCCTCTGCTGGCAACCTTGGCCGACGGAGTCCTGATGCGCCGTGCCGCAACAGGTTTGGCGAACGCCGTCGCTGTCGAACTGCGAAAGCGCACCGCGGGTGTTGCCGGCCGCCGAATCTGCGCCATCGTGGGCACCGGCAACAACGGTGGGGATGCACTGTGGGCAGCGACCCTGCTGCGCCGCCGTGGTGTCGCCGCCGATGCGATCCTGCTCGCGCCGCAACGCACCCACTCGGCCGCCCTGGCCGCGTTCCGCAGCGCCGGGGGCCGGGTGGTCTCGATACCCGATCCCGCGACCGATCTCGTGATCGACGGTGTCGTGGGGATTTCCGGTCAGGGCCCGCTGCGACCGGCGGCGGCGCAGCTTTTCGAGGCCGCCTGGGACGCCGGTATTCCGGTTGTCGCCGTCGACGTCCCCAGCGGTGTTGATGTGACGACCGGGTCGGTTGCCGGGCCGGCGGTACGCGCGGTGCTCACCGTGACCTTCGGTGGCCTCAAACCCGTGCATGCACTCGCCGACTGCGGCCGGGTCGAGGTCGTCGATATCGGTCTGGACCTGCCCGAAACCGATCTGATGAGTCTCGACGCCGCCGACGTCCGGGCCTGCTGGCCGGTACCCGGTCCGCACGACGACAAGTACACCCAGGGGGTCGTGGGCATCCTGGCTGGCTCGCCGGCCTATCCCGGGGCGGCGGTGCTGTGCACCGGTGCCGCGGTCGCCGCGACCTCCGGCATGGTCCGTTACGCCGGTGCCGCGGCGGCCGAGGTGGTGTCGCACTGGCCGGAGGTCGTCGTCGCGCCCGGGGCATCGGTGGCCGGTCGGGTCCAGGCCTGGGTCGTCGGTCCGGGTCTGGGCACCGACGCGGCGGCACTGGCGGCGTTGACGGTCGCCCTCGACAGCGACGTTCCGGTGATCGTCGATGCCGATGGATTGACACTGCTCGCCGCTCATCCGCAGCTGGTGAGGGGTCGGACGGCGCCGACCGTGCTGACCCCGCACGCCGGGGAGTACAGCCGGTTGGCCGGGGAGTCCCCGGGCGCCGACCGGGTCGCGGCCGCCCGCCGACTTGCGCAGGAGTTCGGCGCGACCGTGCTGCTCAAAGGCAACGTCACCGTCGTCGCCTCCGCACAGGCGACGTACCTCAATCCGGCCGGCGGGTCCTGGGCGGCCACCGCCGGATCTGGCGATCTGTTGTCCGGCGTCGTCGGCGCACTGCTCGCGGCCGGCCTGCCCCCGGCCCGGGCCGCCGCCGCCGCAGCCTTCGTGCACGCCCGCGCCGCCAATGCCTCGGCCGCCGATCCGGGACCGGTGTCCGTGCCCACTTCGGCCTCGCGCATCCTTACCCATATCCGCCACGCGATCGCCACCCTGTAAGTGCACGAGGAGAGAAGCCCATGCCGCACGTGAAATACCGGTCCCCGTCCATCGCCCCCGCCTACACCGGCCGGCTGGCCACCAATCCGATCCCGTCGCTGCGGCTTCCCGATGACGCGATGGAACCCGCCGCGGCCTACCGGTTCATCCACGACGAGCTGATGCTCGACGGGAGTTCACGGCTGAACCTCGCCACCTTCGTGACCACCTGGATGGATCCGGAGGCCGAGAAGTTGATGGCCGAGACGTTCGACAAGAACATGATCGACAAGGACGAGTACCCGGCGACCGCCGCGATCGAATCACGCTGCATCTCCATGGTCGCGGATCTTTTCCACGCCGAGAATCTGCGCGACGACGACGCCGCCAGCGCGATCGGCGCATCCACGGTCGGATCCTCGGAGGCGGTGATGCTGGCTGGACTGGCACTGAAATGGCGCTGGAGGCAGCGGGTTTCCGGTACCGACAAGGACGCCTGGAAGACTCGCACGCCGAACCTGGTGATGGGTTCGAACGTGCAGGTGGTGTGGGAGAAGTTCTGTCGCTACTTCGACGTCGAACCGCGGTATCTGCCGATGGCGCAGGACCGCTACGTGATCACCCCCGAACAGGTCGTTGACGCCGTCGACGTCGACACCATCGGAGTGGTCGGAATTCTTGGCACCACCTACACCGGTGAACTCGAGCCGATCGCCGAGATCTGCGCAGCGCTGAATAAACTTCAGAAGGACACCGGGCTCGACGTCCCCGTGCACGTCGACGCCGCCAGTGGGGGATTCGTCGTCCCCTTCCTTCAGCCCGATCTCAAATGGGACTTCCGGTTGCCGCGAGTGGCATCGATCAACGTCAGTGGGCACAAGTACGGACTGACCTATCCGGGTGTCGGATTCGTGGTGTGGCGCAACTCCGATCAACTCCCCGAGGAACTGGTCTTCAAGGTCAACTACCTCGGCGGCGATATGCCGACCTTCACCCTGAACTTCTCCAAAGGCGGCAACCAGGTCGTCGGCCAGTACTACAACTTCCTGCGGATGGGCCGGGCCGGCTACACCAGCGTGATGAATTGCCTCTCCGATACCGCTCGCTGGCTTTCGGACAGACTGCTCGAGTCCGAGCACTTCGATGTCATCTCCGACGGATCTCAGATCCCGGTGGTGGCGTTCAAGCTGTCCGGCGACTTCGGTTACAACGAGTTTGACGTCTCCGCTGCGCTGCGCATCTACGGCTGGCAGGTGCCGGCCTACACCATGCCCGAGGGTGCCGAGAACATCGCAGTACTGCGGGTGGTGGTGCGCGAAGGGTTCTCCGCGGATCTGGCTCGTTCGCTGTGGGAGGACCTGCGCGCGGTGATCGACCATCTGTCCGAGATCAAGCCGGGTGGGCACTTCACCGAGGAGCGCTTCGCTCACTAGTGTGCGAGCGCATGGGACGGGGCGCATGGGACGGGGCGCGTGGGAGAATGCCCGACGGTGACATGAGCATGCAAACCACAGGATCGACCCCGTCGAGCCCCGCGCAGAGCCCTGCGGTCAACGGCCGGGCCGTCGTCGACCTTGATGCCATCGCGCACAACGTATCGGTGCTTCTCGCCCACGCCGGTCCGGCCCAGGTGATGGCCGTGGTGAAAGCCGACGGGTACGGCCACGGTGCCACCGCAGTCGCCCGCACCGCGATCGCGGCCGGCGTGGCCGAACTCGGTGTCGCCACCATCGCCGAAGCGCTGGCCCTGCGGTCGGATGGCATCACCGCCCCGGTGCTGGCCTGGCTGCATGCCCCCGGGACCCAATTCGATCCGGCCTTGAACGCCGACGTGGGAGTCGGTATCACCGCGTTGCATCAGATCGGGGATCTCCTGGCCGCGGTGGCTCGTACCGGCCGCACCGCGCAGGTCACCATTAAGGTCGATACCGGCCTGAATCGCAACGGAGTCGGCCCGCGAGAGTACCCGGATGTGCTCGACGCTCTTGCGCGCGCTGCTGCCAGTGACGCGATCCGGGTCCGTGGCATCATGTCGCATCTGGCCAGCGGTGACGAACCCGAAAACCCTCTCAATGATGTTCAGGCGCAACGGTTTACCGGAATGCTTACCGAGGCCCGCAGTCGCGGAGTCGATTTCGAGGTGGCCCACCTGTCGAACTCGCCGTCGACGATGACCCGGCCTGATCTCGGCTTCGACATGGTGCGCCCGGGTATCGCGGTGTACGGCCTGAGTCCGATACCGGACCGCGGCGACATGGGGTTGCGGCCGGCCATGACGCTGACCTGCCCGGTGGCGATGGTCAAATCGGTGCGGGCCGGGGACGGCGTTTCCTACGGCCACACCTGGATTGCCCCGGTCGACACGACCGTCGCATTGCTGCCGATCGGATACGCAGACGGCGTCTACCGGGCGCTGGGCGGCCGCCTGAATGTGCTGATCAATCAACGGTTGCGGCCGGGCGTCGGCCGGATCTGCATGGACCAGTTCGTCGTGGATCTGGGCCCCGGGCCGACTGATGTCACCGAGGGTGATGAGGCGATTCTGTTCGGTGCGGGCGACTCCGGCGAGCCGACCGCGCAGAACTGGGCCGACCTGCTCGGGACGATCCACTACGAGGTGGTCACCAGCCCGCGCGGCCGGGTGCTCCGTAGCTTCACCGGGCGCGGTGCCGATGGCCGATAAGCCCGATTCCGGGTCGCGCGGGAAAGCCCTGCTGGGCGTCGGCGGAAAAGCCGGACTGCTGGCCGGTGTCGCGGGAATCAGCACC
The DNA here is from genome assembly GCA_903911165.1 of uncultured Actinomycetes bacterium. GTDB lineage: Bacteria > Actinomycetota > Actinomycetes > Mycobacteriales > Mycobacteriaceae > Mycobacterium. Next base: position 7,945 of record CAIWCQ010000050.1, read on the forward strand.
GTCGCGGGCCTGTCGGCCGCCAAGGCCCTGCGGCGGCGCCGCATGATCAACGATGCCTATGAGGGCGAGGACTTCAAACTGCTCGACGCCGACCGTGGTTGTGTCGTCACTACCCCGGACGGCACGTCATTGGTGGTGCGAGAGGTCGGGCCGGTGACCGCACCCCTGACGATCGTGTTCGCACACGGATTCTGCGCGCGGATGGGCTCCTTCCACTTTCAGCGCACCGCACTCGCTGCGCCCTGGGGTGATCAGATCCGGGGTGATCAGATCCGGATGGTGTTCTATGACCAGCGCGGGCATGGGCAGTCCGCATCGGCTGCGACCGAGACCTACACCGTCCCGCAACTGGGTCTGGACCTGGAAGCCGTTCTGGCGGTGATGGTTCCGGTCGGTCCGGTTGTCCTGGTAGGCCATTCGATGGGGGGTATGACGGTGCTGTCCCACGCCCGGCAATTCCCGCAGCGTTATCCCCGCCGGATCGTCGGGGCCGCGCTGATCTCCTCCGCCGCAGAGGGCCTGTCCCGCTCCCCCCTGGGTGAGACTTTGCAGAACCCGGCTTTGGAGGCGGTGCGGTTCGCCGCCCGGTACGCGCCCGGAGCCGTGCACCGGGCCCGGGGGGCGATCCAGTCGCTGATTCGGCCGATTATTCGCGATGCCTCATTCGGCGGCGCCGACGTCAGCCCACGCCTTGTCGAGTTTTCCCAGGCGATGATCCACGGCACCGACGTCGCCACCCTGGTGGAGTTCCTGCACGCACTAGAGGTGCACGATGAGACTGCGGCCCTGCCGGTTCTGGCTCGGATTCCGACGCTGATCGCCTGTGGCGGCCGCGATCTGCTCACCCCGGCGAAATATTCCGAGGAGATGGCCGCGGTGCTGCCCGATTCGGAACTGGTGATCGTGCCCGGTGCCGGACACCTCGTGCAGTTGGAGGCGCCCGACGTCATCAACGACGCGCTGCTTCGGCTGGTGGAACGGGCGCGTGACTGATCCCCGCACCAACCCCGGTACTGCCTCGCTGCCCACCGCGGAGGACACCCTCGCGCTCGGTGAGCGACTCGGCCGGCAGCTGCGGGCCGGTGACGTCGTCGTGCTGTCCGGTCCGCTGGGGGCCGGAAAGACCGCCCTGGCAAAGGGGATCGCCCTCGGAATGGACGTCGAAGGCCCGGTCACCTCACCGACCTACGTGCTGGCGCGGATGCACCGAGCGAGGCGTCCCGGCCGTCCCGCGATGGTGCACGTCGACGTGTACCGGCTGCTCGACGGCCCAAGCGACCTCCTCGCCGAGCTCGACTCCCTGGATCTTGACACCGACCTCGACGATGCCGTCGTCGTCGTCGAGTGGGGTCGGGGCGTGGCCGAGCGACTGTCGGACCGTCATCTCGATGTGACCCTGCAACGCCGGGCCGAGGACGAAACCCGAACGGCGAGCTGGCAGTGGAACCGGCAATGACCCGCATCGTGCTGGCAATCGACACCGCCACTCCGGCGGTGATCGCCGGGGTGCTGAGTCGTGAAGATTCGGGACGCATCGTCGAACTCGCGCAACGGATCTGTGTCGACGTCCGCGCCCACGCGGAGTTGCTTACACCGAATGTGATTGCGGCACTGGCAGATGCGTGCGTACCGATGTCAGCCATCGATGCCGTCGTTGTGGGCTGCGGACCGGGACCGTTCACCGGTCTGCGGGTCGGGATGGCTACCGCGGCGGCCTACGGCCACGCATTGAATGTGCCGGTGTTCGGGGTGTGTTCGCTCGATGCCATTGGCGGACAGACTCGCGGTGAGGTACTGGTGATCACCGACGCGCGCCGCCGGGAGGTGTACTGGGCCCGCTACCGCGATGGCGTGCGCACCGACGGCCCCGGTGTGGACGCGCAGGCCGATGTCCCGGTCGGCGGTGCGGAACTGGTGGCCTTCGCCCAGCCGTCACCGGCCGGACTGGTTGCTGCTGTTGCCGACTGGGAGGCCGAACCGCTTCCCCTGATTCCGCTATACCTGCGCCGGCCGGATGCCAAGACGCTTGCCGAGCGTGGGCGGTGAGCGAGGTGGACGTCGTCTACGGCGGATTGACACCCGCTGATGCGGCCCGGTGCGCGGAACTGGAGACGCTGCTGTTCGACGGCGACGACCCCTGGCCTGCGGCGGCATTCACCCGGGCCCTGGCCGCACCGCATGCGCGCTACGTCGGTGCCCGGGTCGACGACCTCCTCGTCGGCTACGCGGGTATCGCCCGGTTGGGCCGAACCCCGCCGTTCGAGTACGAGATTCACACCATCGGCGTGGATCCGGCGTATCAGGGCCGCGGGATCGGCCGCCGCATGATGACCGAACTGCTCGAGGACGCCGACTCAGTGACCTATCTCGAGGTACGCACCGACAACCCGACAGCCATCGCGCTTTACACCAGCCTCGGATTCGTCACCGTGGGCCTGCGCAAGCGGTACTACCGGGCCAGTGGCGCCGATGCCTTCACCATGCGGCGGGATCCACCGTGAGCACCCGCACCATCCTGGCCATCGAAAGCTCCTGTGACGAAACAGGAGTCGGCATCGCCCGCCTTGATGCTGACGGGACTATCACGCTGCTCGCCGATGAGATCGCTTCCAGCGTCGAGGAGCACGCGCGGTTCGGTGGCGTGGTACCCGAGATCGCTTCCCGCGCACACCTGGAGGCGCTGGGCCCCACCATGCGCCGGGCTTTGGCAACCGCCGGCATCGACCGCCCCGACGTCGTCGCCGCCACCATTGGACCCGGACTGGCCGGCGCGCTGATGGTCGGTGTGGCCGCAGCCAAGGCCTACGCCGCGGCCTGGGGTGTGCCGTTCTATGCCGTCAACCACCTCGGCGGGCACCTGGCCGCCGACGTCTACGACCATGGTCCGCTGCCCGAGTGCGTCGCACTGCTGGTCTCCGGCGGCCACACCCACCTGTTGGCGGTGCGTTCGCTGGCGCAACCCATCATCGAACTCGGCGCGACCCTCGATGACGCCGCGGGGGAGGCCTACGACAAGGTGGCGCGGCTCCTGGGTCTGGGATATCCGGGCGGGCGCGCGCTTGACGATCTGGCCCGCACCGGTGATCGCGACGCTGTTGCGTTCCCACGCGGGATGACCGGCCCGCGAGATGATCGGTATGCCTTCAGCTTCTCCGGACTCAAGACTGCAGTGGCCCGCTATGTCGAATCCCACTCCGACGCTCGCAGCGCGGACATCGCCGCCTCATTCCAGGAGGCGGTCGCCGACGTCCTGACCGCCAAGGCGGTGCGCGCCGCCACCGAGATGGAAGTGTCCACCCTATTGATCGCCGGCGGCGTTGCGGCCAACTCGCGGCTGCGCGAGCTAGCCGAACAACGCTGCGCCGCAGCGGGTTTGACGTTACGGATTCCACGACCGCGACTGTGTACCGATAATGGTGCGATGATCGCATCGTTCGCCGCTCATCTGCTTGCCGCCGGTGCGGAACCCTCGCCGTTGCACGTTGCCAGTGACCCGGGTCTGCCGGTGATCGCCGGGCAGGTCCGGTGAGCGCCGTCGAGGACCGGTTGGCAATCACTGAACTGGTCTACCGCTGTGCGGAGATGTTCGACGCCGGCGACTTCGACGGCGTGGGCGCACTGCTCAGCCGGGCGGATCTCGGTGGTGCCAGGACGCCGACGATGTCGGGTGCGCAGAACATTGCCGGTCTATTCGCAATGACCACCCGGCGCTTTCCGGAAGCCGGATCCGCCGGACCGGGCACACCCAGGACCCGACACCTGGTCTTGAACCTGATCGTGGAGATCGTCGATGCCGGCACCGCCACCGCCCGGTCCACGTTTTGTGTCGTGCAGGCGACCGACGGTGTCGCGTTGGCGCCGATCGTCGTCGGCCGCTACTACGACCGGTTCGCCCGCGATGAAGACGGCTGGTACTACACCGAGCGAATCGCCGATGTCGAGATGCTCGGGGATGTCTCCGAGCATCTGCTCATCGACCACCGGCGGTTCGACGCGGCCCGCGAGCAGGACTGATTCGGCTCACGGCGAATCGCAGAGGACCCCCCTTGAGTGCTAGCACTCTCCGGTATAGAGTGCTAGGTGGCAGGAGAACCACCCCCGCGTCGGCACCCGCGACGACGGCGCGAGGGAACGGTCGAATGCCGAACACCTGGTAGAAAACCGACCGGTTCGGGGAACAGCCCCGGGCCACAGCCATAACAGTGGAGGGCTTCATCGTGGCGAGCGTGAATATCAAGCCACTCGAGGACAAGATCCTCGTACAGGCCAACGAGGCCGAGACGACCACCGCGTCGGGTCTGGTGATTCCGGACACCGCCAAGGAGAAGCCGCAGGAAGGCACCGTCGTTGCCGTCGGCCCCGGCCGATGGGACGAGGACGGTGAGAAGCGGATTCCTTTGGACGTCGCAGAGGGCGACACCGTCATCTACAGCAAGTACGGCGGCACCGAGATCAAGTACAACGGCGAGGAATACCTGATTCTGTCGGCACGCGACGTGCTGGCAGTCGTCAACAAGTAGTAACCGCGAACCGCCCCGGAAACTCCGCGTTCGTCGCGGCGGTTTCCGGGGCGGAACGCGTTCACGCGCGCCAAAACGGGAAAGTCAGGAACGCAGCACATGAGCAAATTGATCGAATTCAACGAGACCGCGCGCAGGGCGATGGAGGCCGGCGTCGATAAACTCGCCGATGCCGTTCGCGTCACCCTCGGGCCCCGGGGCCGGCACGTCGTGCTGGCCAAGGCATACGGCGGCCCCGTAGTCACCAACGACGGCGTGACCATCGCCCGGGAGATCGAACTGGAGGACCCGTTCGAAAACCTGGGTGCGCAGTTGGTCAAGTCGGTGGCCACCAAGACCAACGACGTGGCCGGCGACGGAACCACCACCGCCACTGTGCTGGCCCAGGCCATGATCCACAACGGCCTGCGCAACGTCGCGGCAGGCGCCAACCCCATCGCGCTTGGTCTCGGAATGAGCCGCGCCGCCGATGCCGTTTCCGAGGCACTGCTGGCCGCTGCCACCCCGGTTTCCGGGAAGTCCGGCATCGCCGCGGTCGCGACGGTCTCCTCGCGTGACGCCGAAGTCGGCGAGATGGTCGGGGAGGCCATGACCCAGGTCGGCGGCGACGGAGTGGTCAGCGTCGAGGAATCCTCGACCATGGACACCGAGTTGGAAATCACCGAGGGCGTCGGCTTCGACAAGGGCTTCATCTCGGCCTACTTCATCACCGATTTCGACTCCCAGGAAGCGGTCCTCGAGGACACCCTGGTCCTGCTGCATCGCGACAAGATTGGTTCGCTGCCGGATCTGCTGCCGCTGCTGGAGAAGGTTGCCCAGTCCGGAAAGCCACTGCTGATCATCGCCGAAGATATCGAGGGCGAGGCGCTCTCGACACTGGTGGTCAACGCCATCCGCAAGACCCTGAAGGCTGTCGCGGTCAAGGCGCCGTTCTTCGGCGATCGCCGCAAGGCCTTCCTCGATGACCTGGCGGTCGTCACCGGCGCGCAGGTGGTCAACCCGGACGTCGGACTGCTGCTGCGTGATGTCGGCCTTGAGGTGCTGGGATCGGCCCGCCGCGTTGTGGTCACCAAGGACTCCACGGTGATCGTCGACGGCGGTGGCACCCACGAAGCCGTTGCCGATCGGGTCAAGCAACTACGCGGCGAGATCGAGGGCACCGAATCCGATTGGGATCGCGAGAAACTCGAAGAACGCCTGGCCAAGCTATCCGGTGGGGTCGCGGTCATCAAGGTTGGTGCGGCCACTGAGACTGCGCTCAAGGAACGCAAGCACCGCGTCGAGGATGCGGTGGCTGCCGCCAAGGCGGCAGTCGAGGAGGGCATTGTGACCGGCGGCGGTAGCGCACTCGTCCAGGCCCGCGCGGCACTGCAGGACCTGCGGGACTCGGTCAGCGGTGACGAGGCACTGGGTGTTGAGGTGTTCTCGGCGTCGCTGTCGGCCCCGCTGTACTGGATTGCCACCAACGCCGGTATGGACGGTGCGGTCGTCGTCAACAAGGTCAGCGAGATGCCTGCCGGGCACGGATTCAACGCCGCGACGTTGACCTACGGCGACCTGATCGCCGAGGGCGTCATCGACCCGGTGAAGGTCACCCGATCCGCCGTGCTCAACGCTGCCTCGGTGGCACGGATGATCCTGACCACCGAGACCGCAATTGTCGAGAAGCCGGCCGAATCCGAAGACCACGACCACCACGGGCATAGTCACTGACCTCGAATCATCCCCAGTCCCGGCGTCCCGGGGATGATGTCGTCGTAAGGTGGTGCCCGTGACGAAGTCGTTCGGCGGCGCCCGCGGTCGCTGGTTTGCCGCCGCGGTCTCGGTGGCGGTCTCCGCAGCGATGTTCGGCGCCCAGGGCAGAGAGTCCGAATGCTGCGCCCCCGCGCCTGCGCCGGCTCCGGGTGCTGAGTCGGCCGTGCCGGCTGGGGTGCCGTTCGTGGCCAGTGCCAGGGAAGCTGAACTTCTAGCCGCCAGCGCGCCCGCCCCGCCGGTCGAGGCTGCGGACTTCGAGGTGGAACTGTCTCCCGGCGTCACACCGGAGGCCGGGTTGCAGGTGCACACCATCTGGGCGGCCCGCGCGATCAGCATGATGTTCTTCCGCGAGGTCGCGACGATCGGCGGTGTCCGGCAGGACCCGCTGCGGTGGCATCCTGACGGACTTGCCATCGACGTGATGATTCCGAACCACGACACCCCGGAGGGCA
>CAIWCQ010000051.1 GCA_903911165.1 uncultured Actinomycetes bacterium
GATGCTGGGATGCATGGGACGGTTGGGATGCATGAGACTCATGGGACCCATGGGACTCGAATCGTCGACGCGACCGGGCCTGGTTTGGGCGACCGGGTGATGACGCAGGTCGTCGCCGCCGCCGCCGGCCTGGCGCGGGCCGGAGACACGGTGCTACTGGCCCCGGCCGGGGCGTCGTTCGACCAGTTCGCCGGGTACGGCGATCGCGGGGACTCCTTCGCGGCCGCGGTTCGCGCCGTGGCCCGGTAACGGCATGCGAGCTGTGCTAGCCGGCTGGCGGAGAAGGGTTGCCGGCGCAGGCGACGCAGGGTTTGTCGGTTCTGGGTTGGTCGGTTCAGGGTCCACCGATTCTGGGTCCACCGGTTCAGGGTCCACCGATTCTGGGTCCACCGACGCGGGCACCGGGCCGCCCCGGCCGAGGTTCGGCCCGTTCCGGTTCGGCCCGTTCCGGTTCGGCGCCTGGTTCGCCGGGCCACTGACCTCGTTTCACCTGATGGTGTCGGTCGCGGGATTGCTCACCACCCTCGGACTGATCATGGTCCTCTCGGCCTCGGGAGTGCACTCCTACGACGAGGACGGCTCGCCGTGGTCCATCTTCAATCGGCAACTCCTCTGGGCGGCGGTGGGCCTGTTCGCCTGCTGGTTCGCGCTGAGGCTGCCGGTCCGCCTCATGCGCGCCACGGCGTTTCTGGCCTTCTCGGTCACCATTGTGATGCTCGTCGCGGTGCTCATCCCCGGGATCGGCCGGATGGCCAACGGCACCCGCGGGTGGTTCGTGGTCGGCGGGTTGTCGATGCAGCCCTCCGAACTGACCAAGATCGCGTTCGTCGTCTGGGGATCGCACCTGTTGGCCGCCCGGCGGATGGAGCGGGCCTCCCTGCGCGAAATGCTGATTCCGTTGATCCCGGCGGCGGTGATCGCGTTGGCGCTCATCGTCGCCCAACCGGACCTCGGCCAGACGGTGTCGCTGGGCATCATCCTGCTCGCGCTGCTGTGGTTCGCCGGTCTGCCGCTGAAGGTCTTCGTCACCTCGTTGCTCGCCGCCATCGCCGCCGCCGCGGTGCTGGCGGTTTCCGCTGGTTACCGTTCGGCCCGGGTGCAATCCTGGCTGGACCCCGGAGCCGACACCCAGGGCGCCGGCTATCAGGCCCGGCAGGCCAAGTTCGCGCTGGCCAACGGGGGCGTATTCGGGGACGGACTGGGGCAGGGAACCGCCAAGTGGAACTACCTGCCCAATGCCCACAACGACTTCATCTTCGCCATCGTCGGAGAGGAACTCGGCTTCATCGGGGCTTTCGGCCTGCTCGCGCTGTTCGGCCTGTTCGCCTACACCGGCATGCGGATCGCCCGGCGATCGGCGGACCCGTTCCTGCGACTGTTGACCGCCACCGCGACCGTGTGGGTAATCGGTCAGGTATTCATCAACGTCGGGTACGTGGTCGGATTGTTGCCGGTCACCGGGATTCAGCTGCCACTGATCTCAGCCGGCGGAACCTCAACGGCGACAACGCTATTCATGGTGGGGCTCATGGCTAATGCGGCTCGCCACGAACCGCCGGCGGTCGCGGCGTTGCGCGCGGGTCGCGACGATCGGATGAATCGGCTGCTGCGGCTACCACTGCCCGAGCCCTACCTGCCCGCCCGGGCGGTGCGCGATCGCTTGCCGAAGCCGGAGCGGACCGCCGTGCCTGCCAGGACTGCCCAGAAACGCAAGACTGTCCAGAAATCCCAGACTGCCCAGAAAGCCAAGACTGTCCAGAAAGCCAAGCCCGGCATCAAAGCCAAGGCCGCGACGAAAACCGCTAAGCGGGCGCCGGGTACCGTAGAAGTTGCCGGTAAGCGGGCCAAGACGGTGGCCAAAGCCGGGACGGCGCGGGGCTCGGGGCACCTGGGCGGCGCATCGCAGCAGCGTCGCGGCGGTGCTGCGAAAGCTCAGACGAAACAGGAGACAGGCCGGTCGCGGCGGTCCCGCACATTGGAAGGTCAGCGTTACGGGTGAGCGGGTCGGGGGTCAACGGCGAATCGGGCCCCGGTGACGCAGACGCATTGTCGATCGTGCTGGCCGGCGGTGGCACCGCCGGGCATATTGAACCTGCGATGGCCGTTGCCGATGCCCTGATCGCACTGGATCCGGCGCTGCGAATCACTGCATTGGGCACCGCGCGCGGACTGGAGAGCCGACTGGTGCCCGACCGGGGTTATCCGCTGCGACTGGTGTCCGCGGTCCCGTTGCCGCGCAGGCTCAATGCCGACCTGTTCCGGCTTCCGTGGCGGATTCGGGCGTCGGTCGACCAGACCCGAACCGTGCTCGATGATGCCCGCGCCGACGTGGTGGTTGGATTCGGCGGCTATGTCGCCGTCCCGGCCTATCTGGCGGCGCGGCGCGGTGGCGGGCGTTCGCGACCGGTGCCGGTCGTCGTCCACGAGGCCAATGCCCGCGCTGGACTGGCCAATCGGATCGGCGCGCGCACCGCCAGACGGGTGCTCGCCGCGGTGCCGGGATCCGGTCTGCGTCGCGCCGAGGTGGTCGGCATGCCACTGCGGGCGTCCATCACCGGCATGGACCGGGCCGCCGTGCGCGAACAGGCCCGGCAGCATTTCGGATTCGACTCCGACGCCAGGGTTTTGCTGGTGTTCGGCGGTTCGCAGGGGGCGGTCTCGATCAACCGCGCGGTGTCGGCCGCCGCTGCCGATCTCGCCGCCGCCGGTATCTCGGTGCTGCACGTCCACGGCCCCAAGAACACCCTGGAATTGCCGGCCCCACGCGCAGGTGACCCGCCCTATGTGGCACTGGGATATCTGGACCGGATGGACCTCGCCTATGCGGCCGCCGATCTGGCGATCTGCCGCTCCGGTGCGATGACCGTGGCCGAGGTTTCCGCGGTCGGCCTGCCCGCCGTCTACGTCCCGCTGCCGATCGGAAACGGTGAGCAACGCCTCAACGCTTTGCCGGTGGTGGCGGCCGGTGGCGGGGTGCTGGTGGCCGACGCCGACTTCACACCGTCCTATGTCGGCACCGAGGTGGCACGGTTGGCAGCCGACGTCGCTCGCCTTGCGACGATGACTGCTGCGGCCGCCGGTGTGGGCCACCGAGATGCCGCTCACCGGGTCGCCGAGATCGTTCTGAGTGTGGCGCGCGCCGAACGCGAGTCACTCCGGTGAGCGCACTGCCGCCCGAACTCGAGCGGGTGCACATGGTGGGGATCGGCGGGGCGGGCATGTCCGGGATCGCCCGAATCCTGCTCGACCGGGGCGGACTGGTATCGGGTTCGGACGCCAAAGAGTCGCGTGGCGTCGTCGCACTGCGGGCCCGCGGTGCCCAGATCAGCATCGGCCATGACGAGGCAAACCTCGACCTCTTGCCCGGCGGTGCGACGGCGGTTATCACCACCCATGCCGCCATCCCCAAGACCAACCCGGAACTGGTGGAGGCCGGCCGCCGCGGGGTCCCGGTGTTCCTGCGACCGGTCGTGTTGGCAAAGCTCATGGCGGGTCACCGCACGTTGATGGTCAGCGGCACCCACGGCAAGACGTCGACCACCTCGATGCTCATCGTCGCCCTGCAGCACTGCGGCTTTGATCCCTCCTTCGCGGTAGGCGGCGACCTGGGTGAGGCCGGCACCAACGCTCATCACGGCAGTGGTGAGGTGTTCGTCGCCGAGGCCGACGAAAGCGACGGTTCGCTGCTGGAGTACACGCCCGATGTCGCGGTCGTGACCAATGTGGAGGCCGATCATCTCGATTTCTTCGGTAGCCCCGAGGCCTATACGGCGGTATTCGACACCTTCGTCGAGCGATTGCGGCCCGGCGGGGTGTTGGTGGCGTGCGCCGACGACCCCGGCGCGGCGGCGTTGGCGGAC
>CAIWCQ010000052.1 GCA_903911165.1 uncultured Actinomycetes bacterium
AGCGTGGGTGCCACAATCGATGAGCCTACTGAGGGCGGCAGTCCCTATCCTGGGCACTATGACCCGAACCCGGCGGATCGACCGCGCCGCGTCCCGGGTTCTGCGGCTTCCCGCGGCGACCACCGGCTACCGGGTGCACCGCGGGCTGCCGGTTCCGATGCGCGACGGCGTGACACTGCGTGCCGACCACTACGCCCCGGACACTGACCGGCCGCTGGGCACCATCCTGGTGCGCGGTCCCTACGGCCGGGCCTTCCCGATCTCGATCATCTATGCGCGGGTGTACGCCGCTCGCGGCTACCACGTGGTGTTCCAGAGTGTGCGCGGCACCTTCGGCTCCGGTGGCGAGTTCGTGCCGATGGTGCACGAGGCCGACGACGCCGCCGACACCGTGGCGTGGCTGCGCAACCAATCGTGGTTCACCGGAACCTTCGCCACCATCGGACTGTCCTATCTTGGCTATACCCAGTGGGCGTTGATGTCGGACCCGCCGCCGGAGCTGGCTGCGGCGGTCGTCACGGTCGGGCCGCACGATCTTCACGAATCATCATGGGGTACAGGCTCCTTCGCGCTTGCCGATCTCCTGGGTTGGTCGGACCTGGTGGCGAATCAGGAAGCGCATCCCGCTCGGCGGGTCGCCTTCCAGTTCCGTGCCGCACGCCGGCTGGCCAGCGCGGTGCACGGCGTACCGGTGGCCGACTCCGCACGGGCGCTGTTGGGCCGAGGGTCGCCGTGGTTCGAATCCTGGGTCGATCGCCCTAACGCCGACGATCCGTTCTGGGCGGGCTTTCGCGCGACAACCGCGCTGGAGCGAGCGGCGGTGCCGGTGCTGCTGCTCAGCGGGTGGCAGGACATCTTCATCGATCAGACCCTCACCCAGTACCGGCATCTGCACGGCCGAGGTGTCGACGTGGCGATGACGATCGGGCCGTGGACACACGACCAGATGGTGACCACCGCCGGCGGAACGGCCGCAGCCGAGACACTGGCCTGGCTGGGCGTTCACCTGGCCAAGAAGCCGGAGCCACCGCGCCCGGCGCCGGTGCGGGTGTTCATCACCGGCCGCAACCGCAATGGCTGGGTCGATCTTCCGGCTTGGCCGCCGGCTACCGCCGCAAAGGTGCTCTACCTGCAAACCGGTGGACGACTCGAATCGGCACCGTCGACCGCCGGAACGTCGACATTCCGTTACAACCCGGCCGAACCCACGCCGACGGTGGGCGGGCGACTGCTGGCCCGGCCGGCCGGCTACACCGACGACACCGAACTTGCCAGCCGGGCCGACGTGCTGAGTTTCACCGGCCCACCACTGGGCGCCGAGATATGTGTGTGCGGAAGTCCCGTCGTTGAACTGGCCTACGAGACCGACAACGATCACTTCGATGTGTTCGTCCGGATCAGCGAGGTCGATGCGCGCGGACGTTCCCGCAACGTCAGCGACGGGTTCCGCCGCTTCAGTGCGATCCCCAACGAACCGGTTCGCATCGAACTCGACCCGATCGCACACCGCTTCAGCGCCGGCTCACGCATCCGGGTCCTTATCGCCGGCGGCTGCCACCCCCGCTTCGCGCGCAATCTGGGCACCGGCGAATCGGTGCTGAGCGGACGCCGGATGGCGTCGTCCACCCATACCGTGCGGCACGGCGAGTCCTCGACGCTGACGCTGCCCGTTGGCGATCCCGGGTAGCGGGAGATCGGGTAGCGGGAGGTAGGGCGCGGCGGCACGGCTACGGTGTCGCTATGGCATCACAGATCGCTGGGGACATCCTGCTCATCGACACGGTCGACCGGGTGCGGACGCTGACGCTGAACCGGCCCGAGGCCCGCAACGCCCTGTCCGGTGCGTTGCGCAAGCAATTCTTCGCAGCACTACGCGACGCCGAGGCCGACGACGGTGTGGACGTGGTCATCTTCACCGGGGCCGATCCGGTGTTCTGCGCGGGACTGGACCTCAAGGAACTCGGCGACACCACCGAGTTACCCGACATCTCGCCAAAGTGGCCGCCGATGACCAAGCCGGTGATCGGCGCCATCAACGGTGCGGCGGTGACGGGTGGCCTCGAGTTGGCGCTGTACTGCGACTTCCTGATCGCCTCTGATCGGGCCCGGTTCGCCGACACCCACGCCCGGGTGGGGTTGCTGCCCACCTGGGGTCTGAGCGTGCGACTCCCGCAGAAGGTGGGTGTCGGGATGGCACGACGGATGAGTATGACCGGCGACTACCTGTCGGCCGCCGATGCGCTGCGCGCCGGACTGGTCACCGAAGTCGTCGCGCATGAGCAGTTGATGCCGGCCGCGCGCGCGATTGCCGCCTCGATCGTCGGCAACAACCAGAAGGCCGTGCGGGCGCTGCTGGAGTCCTACCACCGCATCGACGGAGCAGACACCAGCACCGGGCTGTGGATGGAAGCCGAGTCATCGCTGGCGTGGATGCGTTCGGCCAGCGGGGACGATATCGCCGCCAGCCGCGCCTCAGTGATGGACCGCGGCCGGGCGCAGGCCCGGCAGTCGGGTTAAGCCGGGCGCAGGCCCGGCAGTCGGGTTGAGCCGGGCGCAGGCCCGGCAGTCGGGTTGAGCCGGGCGCAGGCCACCTAGCCCGTTCCCGCCACCTTCCAACGCCCCGACCTAACCCGCCAGATGCCGAGGATCAGGCGTAGTCCGACGAACGCGGTCAGACCCGACCAGATGCCGGCCAGACCCCAGCCGAACACCAACGACAGCCACGTCAGCGGCAGGAACCCAGCGAATGCGCCCACCAGTGTGGCGTTGCGCATGAAGGTGGCGTCGCCGGCACCGAGCAGCACACCGTCGAGTGCGAACAGCACCCCGGCGACGGGGAGTTGGGCTACCAGGAACCACCACGGCACGCCGATCGCGGCGAGCACGGCGCGGTCATCGGTGAACAGTGACGGGAACACCGACGATCCCAACGCCAACACCGCTGCGAGGCCAACGGCGGTAATCGCCGAGAACACCGTGACCCGCCAGGCAACTCGAGTGGCATACCGGGTATCCGAGCTACCCAGAGCCGCACCCACCAGCGACTGTGCCGCGATCGCCAGTGAATCCAGCACCAGCGCAAGGAAACTCCACAGCTGCAGCACCACCTGATGCGCCGCCAGCGCGACCGCACCGAACCGGGCCGCAACCGCCGCCGCCGAGACGAAGCAGGCCTGAAAAACCATGGTGCGCAACACTAGATCGCGGCCCATTACCAACTGGGCGCGTAGCACCACCGAATCAGGACGCAGCGAAACTCGTTCAGACAACAGCGCGCGGCAAAACAGCAACCCCGCAAGCCACTGCCCCACCAGGTTCGCCACCGCCGAGCCGACCAGGCCCCAGCGCGGCATGCCCAGCCAGCCGTAGACCAGCATCGGGCACAGGACCGCCGAGACGCCGAAACCGATCACCACGTAGCGCAGCGGACGGACGGTGTCCTGAATGCCCCGCATCCAGCCGTTGCCGGCCAAGGAGATGAGGATCGCGGGCACCGCGAGGATCGCGATTCGTAGCCAGGGCAGCGCGGTGTCGGCGATCTGCGCGCCCGGACCCGGTCCGGCGATCACTGATACCAGCGGCACCGCGGCCAGTTGCACCACGACCACCACCGCAAGACCCAGACCGATCGCCAGCCAGGTGGCCTGCACGCCCTCCGCAACGGCAGCGGCCCGGTTGCCGACGCCATGGAAGCGCGCCGAGCGCGCGGTGGTCGCCGTGGACAGGAATGTCAGTTGAGAGCCCACCAGCGAAACGATGAGACCCCCGATTGCCAATCCGGCAAGACTCAGCGCACCGAGGCGACCGACGACGGCGATGTCGAACAACAGGTAAAGCGGTTCAGCGGCGAGCACGATGAGTGCGGGGAAGGCCAGCGCGGCGATCCGCCGCTCCAGCGACGCCATGCGCGCGCCCGCTTCAGCCAAGGGCGGCGGTTAGCGCCGCCACTGCATCCGCGATTGGCCCGTCGGTTGAGTAACCCGCGGCCAGGGTGTGACCCCCGCCACCGAACCCCGTGGCCACCGGAACCAGATCGAAGCTCTTGGCGCGTAGAGACACCGACCACTGCTGCGGTGCGGTCTCCTTGAACACCGCGGCTACCTCCGCCTCGGCGGTGGTTCGCACGATATCGATGATGCTCTCGATCTCTTCTGAGCGGTGCGCCGCCCAGTCCGGGTGGGTGACCACCGCATAGACGAGGCTTATGCGTGCCGAGGAAATCAGTTGTGCGGACGCGAGCACTCGGGAGAGTAAAGGTAGCCAACCGAATGGATGGGTGTCGTGTAGTTGCCGGCTCATGGCAGCGTTGTCGACACCGGCCTCCACCAGTCGCGCCGCCAGTCGCAGCCCCCGGACCGAGGCCCAGCGAAATGAGCCGGTGTCGATGCTCAAGCCGGCAAACAGACAGCGGGCTACATCGGCAGTGATCTCCCTGCCCCAGGCATCAAGCAGATCAGCCACCAAAAGAGTTGTCGAATCCGCCTGCGGATCAACGTAATTAAGGCTGCCGTACAGCGTGTTCGACCGGTGATGATCAATGACGAGCACCCCGGGGCGGGCGATCAGTTCCGCGAGCTCACCGAGACGGTTGACGCTGGGCGTATCCACCGTCACGACTAGGTCGGCATCGTGGCGCACGTCGGCGGGAGTCACCAGTAACTCGCAACCAGGAAGGCTGGCCAGCGATTCAGGCAGGGTGTCGGCAACGCAGAAACTCACCTGGACGTCGACACCTTCGCGGATCAGGGTGAGCCCCAACGCCAGAGCCGCACCGACGGTGTCGGCGTCGGGTTGCACGTGGCAGAGAATCACCACCGAGCCGACGCCTGCCAGCGCCTGCGCGGCGCCGTGGGCGTCGACGCGCCATACGGTCCGGGTGACGTCAGTCGTCGAATCGATCGCCGTCACCCTCTTCGATATCCGTCTCATCGGCGACCCGGTAGGGCTGCGCTTCCCCGGCCGGGGTGGCTCCGACTCGGATCCGTGCCACGTCGGCGTCCGCGGCCCGTGCCCGGGCGAGGAGTTCCTCCATCCGGTTCGCGGCGTCGGGCACGGTGTCGCGCACGAAGGCAAGGGTGGGGGTGAACTTCACCCCGGTGCCGGCGCCGACCTTGGTGCGCAGCACGCCCTTGGCGCTCTCCAGTGCGGTCGCCACGGCGGCATAGTCGGGTTCGTCGGTCAACGAACGGCCGATCACCGTGTAGTACAGCGTGGCGTCGTGCAGATCGCCGGTCACCTTCGCATCGGTGATCGTGACCCCGGCCAGTCGCGGATCCTTGATCTCGTATTCGATCGCCGACGCGACGATGGTCGAGATCCGCTTGGCCAGACGCTTCGCCCGAGCGGGATCGGCCATGAGCCCTAGACCCGCGCCTTCTCGACCAGCTCGTAGGTCTCGATGATGTCGCCCTCTTTGATATCGGCGTAGGTCACCGTGAGACCGCACTCAAAGCCCTCGCGAACCTCGGTCGCGTCGTCCTTCTCGCGCTTGAGGGACGAGATAGTGAGGTTCTCGGCGACCACGACACTGTCGCGCAGCAACCGCGCCTTGGCGTTGCGACGCATGATGCCCGACTGCACCAGGCAGCCGGCGATATTGCCCACCTTCGACGACCGGAAGATTGCCCGGATCTCCGCCCGGCCCAGATCGCGCTCCTCGTAGATCGGCTTGAGCATGCCCTTGAGGGCCTTCTCGATCTCGTCGATCGCCTGGTAGATCACCGAGTAGTAGCGGATCTCCACCCCCTCGCGGTTGGCCAGCTCGGTGGCTTTGCCTTCGGCACGGACGTTGAAGCCGATGATGATCGCGTCCGAGGCCGACGCCAAGTTGACGTTGGTTTCGGTGATGCCACCGACGCCGCGGTCGATGACCCGCAACTCCACCTCGTCATCGATCGCGATGCCGAGCAGAGCCTCCTCGAGTGCCTCGACGGTGCCGGAGTTATCGCCCTTGAGGATCAGGTTGAGCTGGCTGGTTTCCTTGAGTGCCGACTCCAGGTCCTCCAGGCTGATCCGCTTGCGCGACCGGGCGGCCAGCGCGTTGCGCTTGCGCGCACTGCGCCGGTCGGCGATCTGGCGGGCGGTGCGATCCTCGTCGACGACAAGCAGGTTGTCACCGGCACCCGGAACCGAGGTGAAGCCGATAACCTGCACCGGCCGCGACGGCATCGCCTCCTCGATGTCCTCGCCGTGCTCGTCGACCATGCGGCGGACGCGACCGTAGGCATCGCCGGCGACGATGGAATCGCCGACCCGCAGCGTGCCGCGCTGGATCAGCACAGTCGCCACCGGGCCGCGTCCCCGATCCAGGTGCGCCTCGATCGCCACGCCCTGGGCCTCCATATTCGGGTTGGCCCGCAGATCCAGTGCCGCATCGGCGGTGAGCAGCACCGCCTCCTCGAGCGCCTGGATATTGGTGCCGGCCTTGGCGGAGATGTCGACGAACATGGTGTCGCCGCCGAAGTCCTCGGCCACCAGTCCGTATTCGGTCAGCTGCGACCGGATGCGCTGGGGGTCGGCACCCTCCTTGTCGATCTTGTTGACGGCGACCACGATCGGCACGTCGGCGGCTTGGGCATGGTTGATGGCCTCCACCGTCTGCGGCATGACGCCGTCGTCGGCGGCCACCACCAAAATCGCGATGTCGGTGGCCTTCGCACCGCGGGCACGCATGGCGGTGAACGCCTCATGGCCCGGGGTGTCGATGAAGGTGATCAGCCGCTCGTTGCCGTCGTGGACGACGGCAACCTGGTAGGCGCCGATGTGCTGGGTGATGCCGCCGGCCTCGCCCTCGCGGACGTTGGCCCGACGGATGGTGTCGAGCAGGCGGGTCTTGCCGTGATCGACGTGGCCCATCACGGTGACCACCGGCGGACGGATCACAAGATCATCCTCGCCGCCGGAGTCCTCGCCATAGGTGAGGTCGAAGCTCTCCAGCAGTTCGCGATCCTCATCCTCGGGCGAGACGACCTGAACGACGTAGTTCATTTCACCGCCGAGCAGTTCGAGGGTCTCGTCCCCGACCGACTGAGTGGCAGTGACCATCTCGCCGAGGTTGAACAGCGCCTGCACCAGAGCAGCCGGGTTGGCGTCGATCTTCTCAGCGAAATCGCTCAACGAGGCGCCGCGGGCCAACCGGACGATCTCGCCGTTGCCGTGCGGCAACCGGATGCCCCCGACCACCGGCGCCTGCATGTTCTCGTACTCGGCGCGTTTAGCCCGCTTTGACTTGCGGCCACGCCGGACCGCGCCACCGGGGCGACCGAATGCACCTGCCGCGCCACCGCGCTGTCCGGGTCTGCCACCACCGCCACCGCCGCCACCGGGACCACCGCCACCGCCGGGACGGCCACGGAAACCCGCACCCGCCGGTGCGGCACCACCGGCACCACCGGCACCACCGCCGCCGGGACCGCCGGTGCGGTAGTTACCGCCGCCGCCGCCGGGACGTGCGCCCTGCCCGGGGCCGGGACGCGCGCCGGGGCCACCCGGACGCGGAGCGCCCGGGCGAGCCGGGCGGGCACCCATGGCGCCGCCGGGACGCGGCG